>CAZJHG010000024.1:0-18738 GCA_964545885.1 uncultured Muribaculaceae bacterium
AGTGTTCACGCTGAACAAAATGCTATTATATCTGCATCTCGTCGCGATATGATAGGAGCAACACTTTATATGGTAGGTAAAGACGTAAAAACTAATGAATACGTTGAAAAATCAATGCCATGTGCTATGTGTAAAAGAACAATTATCAATAGTGGAATAGAAAAAATAATTATTAGAGATAATAAAAGTGAATATAGAGAAATCTTAGTCCAAGAATTAATTGATAATGATGAATCTCTAGAAGGTTCAAAAGGCTACTAAGCCTTTTTTTTATTGTAACAATCTGTTATAATTAGTAACTGGAAGTGATTATTATGAATTTACCAAATTTACAAGAAGCTCGCAAAAGAACTAATAGTGAAATAGACCATATTCGTTTAGAGCAACATTATGATGAAAATACATTTAAAAATCAAAAATATTTCCTAAGAACTTATGGTTGTCAAATGAACGTTCACGATGGTGAAGAAATAGCAGCCCGCCTAGAATCATTAGGATTTACAGCTACTGAGGAATTAACTGATGCTGATATAGTTATTCTAAATACTTGCGCTATCCGTGAAAATGCTCACGATAAATTATATGGTTTCTTAGGTCGTTGTAAACACGAAAAAGAAAAGAACAATCCTAATCTTATAATAGGTATCTGTGGTTGTATGGCTCAAGAAGAAAATGTCGTTGAAGAACTTATAAAAAAACATCCATATGTTGATATAGTCTTTGGTACTCACAACATTCATGAATTACAAGACTTAATTCTAAGTAAAAAAGAAAAGCAAAATATTCAAGTATATTCCTGTGAAGGTAACGTTTATGAAAACATCTCTTATAAAAGAGATTCTAATATAAAAGCATGGGTTAATATTCAATATGGTTGCGATAAATTTTGTACTTATTGTATAGTTCCATATACTAGAGGTAAACAACGTAGTAGAAGAAGTTGTGAAATTCTAAAAGAGGTTCAATCATTAAAAGAACAAGGTTATAAAGAAGTTACACTACTTGGTCAAAATGTTAATGCATATGGAAAAGAGTATTCTGATGAAATCTCGTTTGCTGAATTACTAAGAAAAGTAAGTGATATTGGTATTGAAAGAGTTCGTTTTGTAACATCACATCCTTGGGATTTTACAGATGAAATGATTGATGCTATAGCAGAAAGAGACAATATAATGCCTTATATTCATTTACCATTACAATCAGGCTCTTCAAGAATCTTAAAATTAATGGGTAGACGATATACTAAAGAAGAATACATTGAATTATATGATAAAATTAAAAATACAGTTCCAAATTGTTCAATAACAACTGATATTATAGTAGGTTTCCCTAATGAAACAGATGAAGATTTCGAAGAAACATTAGATGTTGTAAATCATTGTAAGTATGATAGTGCATTTACATTCATATATAGTCCTCGTGAAGGAACACCAGCTGCCAAAATGGAAGATAAAATAGATATGAAGACTAAAGAAGAAAGACTACACAGATTAAATGAAGTAATCAATTCATATAGTAATACAGCTAATCAAAAATATTTAAATAAAGTAGTCCCTGTTTTAATCGAAGGTATAAGTGAAAAAGATTCAAACAAAGTATTTGGATATACTGATACTATGAAACTAGTAAATGTAGTAGGTGCATCTGACAAAATAGGAGAAATAATAGACGTTGAGATAACTGAAGCCAAAAGTTTCAGCTTAGATGGAAAAGCTATCTAAAGAGTTATTTACTAACTCTTTTTTCTTGTTATAAACAATTATTCTTTATATAATAAAAATGAATAGGAGAACAAAATATGAGAAAACTAATAATATTAATAATATCATTATTTATAATAACAGGATGCTTTAATACCTCTCAATCTCTTATACCTGAAATAACTGAGTATTATGCAACTTATAATAGTATTGATTTAAAACCAGGTACACTTTTTAATAATGTTTTAATCACATTAGGAGATTATAATGATATTAGAGTAGAACCAAGTAGTAAAGATAATAGTGAAGCAAATATCTATTCATATGATGATTTTGAAATAGAAACATACGTAGAAGAAACAGTCGAAAAAATTTATTTAATTAGAATTACCTCCTCATCATTTCCAACTAACGAAGGCATTAAAATAGGCGATTCTAAATCCCAAATGATTTCTATATATGGTAATAATTATACTAATATAGAAGATGAAATATTTATTTACAATATATCAAATACTAATATATCTTTTACTATAGAAAATGATATAATAATAGGGATAGTATATTACAAATCATAAAAAGGGTAAGGTGTAATTTGTGAAAGATAGAATAAAAATAAATAATAGATTAAAGAGTTATATTACATGCCTAATAGGAATTATTTTGTTAATAATAGGTATATTAATTGTATTATATGACTATAAAATAGAACAAAAAGCTATTAATATTAATGCGACAATTGTCTCTATTGACTATGATAAAGGCAAATCAAAAGCAACTGTAAAATATGATGTAGACTCTGAAATATATCATCAAACTATAGCAGTAAATGAACAAGATAAATTAGGAATAGATGATAAAATAGCTATAAAATATGATATGAATAACCCAGGCCAATTAATTAATAACAAACATTCACTTTATTATATATCTTTATTTACTATTTCTATCTTTATGTTAATAATAAGTTTCCCAAGCACAATTAAATATATTAAGAAATCTACTAATATAAAAAATTTAAAAACTAAAGGTATATATATTAATGGAAATATTATTGAAGTGATAATAAATAATAAAGGTCGTAAATATAAAGGAAATTATCCATATAAGCTAAGATGTAAGTATCTAAACCCAATAGATAAAAAAGAATATATTTTTGATAGTGATGATACTTATATTAATTTAAATGATGTCCTTGCAAAATATCATAATCAAATAGTTATTGTATTTCTTGATAAAGATAATACATCAAATTATTATGTTGACTTAGATAGTTTATTTCCTCAAGTCCAACTAGTTGATGTAGGAGCTTTAATGGGTGAAAATAAAGAAAAAGAGCCATTAATCAAAAAAAGTACTGAAGGAGACAAAAGCATTAAGGATGAAGAAAAGGATAGTACTAAAACCACTGAAGAAAAAAAGTAAGAAAAGATTATCAACTAAGAAATCCCTAAGTATCATAATATTTTGTCTTATTTTAAATTTTTCTCTTATTTCATTTGTCATTATTCCCAGTTATTCTTTAGAAGAAAAAAATAATATAAATGATAATCAAGAAGTAACACCAAATGTTGAAGTTATCGTTAATTATAAAGAAAATCTAACGATACCTTTTTTAAGTGAATATAAAATAAGCGATTTTATTGAATATATAAATGGTGAAATAATAGATGATTACCTTATTGATACATCTAAATTAGGAACAAATAAGATTTCTTTTGATTATATAAATACTCAAAATATAAAAGTAACCACTTTTTTTGAATTGAATATTATTGACGATATACCACCAGTAATTTGGTTAGGAGAGACAAAGACAGTTACAACTGACTACGAGGGTGATTTACTAGATGATATAGTCTGTGCTGATAATATAGACGATAATCCTAAATGTAAAATAATAGGTTATTATGATACAGAAAAAGTTGGGAAATATGAGTTAACTTTCAAAGCTACAGATAAAAGTGGCAACGAAACTATAAAAGAATTTACTTTGAATGTTAAAGAACCATCAGAAAAAAAGAATTCACCATCATCAACAAGCAATAAAACAAAATTTAATAATGTAGTAAAAAAATATAAAACATCTCAAACAAAAATAGGCATAGATGTTTCATCATGGCAAGGTGATATCGATTACGAAGCCGTAAAAAATGCTGGAGTAGAATTTGTTTTCATTAGAGTAGGTAGCACTCGTGGTATAAATGGAGAATATTTTGTTGATAAGAAATTTAAAAGAAATATAGAGGGGTTTAATAAAGTAGGTATTCCTGTAGGTATTTACTTCTATTCATATGCTAATAGTAAAGAAAGTGCCATTAAAGACGCCAATTGGGTAATAGAGCAAATTAAAGATTATAAAGTCGAATTACCAGTTGTTTACGACTGGGAAAGTTGGTCTTTCTATAATGAGTTCAATCAAAGTTTCTATAGTTTAACAAAAAGTGCCCAAGCCTATTTAGATACAATAAGTAATGCCGGTTATCAAGGAATGCTATATAGTAGTAAAAATTACTTAGAAAAAGTCTGGTACAATACAGGATATGACGTTTGGTTAGCTCATTATACAGACCAAACTTCTTACAAAGGAGACTATTCGTACTGGCAATTATGTAGTAATGGTAAAGTAGATGGTATATCTGGTAATGTTGATATAAACATTTACTATGAAAAGTAATTATATTTTAAAGAAAGCTTACATATGTAAAATGAGAAATTATTTTTTTCTCATTTTTATATGCTTAGTATTATATTTTTTAAAACAAAAAAGTGGATTAATTACCACTTTTATTTATACCATATTTTTCCATAGTACCATAAATAACTTCATCAAATTCTTTACGTATAATTTCAAGCCTTTCTTGAGTCATCGCTTCATATCTAACAGTTAAATTAGGTCCAGTATTACTAGCTCTAACAAGTGCCCATCCATCAGCAAATTGTACTCTAACACCATCAATATCCAAGAATTTATATCCTTTAATCTTAGCATAAGCCATTACATCTTTCACTATTTCAAATTTTGTTTCATCAGTAACAGGAATCTTTATTTCTGGAACACTATAATATTCATTTATATCACTAATTAATTCAGAGAAATTTTTATTGGTTTTACTTAGTATTTCTAACATTCTAAGGCCATTATATAAGCCACTATCTATACCAGGCCATTTATCAGTAAAGTAAAGATGTCCTGAATATTCACCACCGAATGGTATTTTATCTTTATTAACAGCATATCTAGTCCAAGAATTACCTGTTCTATAGCAAATAGCTTTACCACCAAGTTTAACGATTTCATCTTCTAAGGCTTTACCACATTTTACGTCAAATAAATATGTTTTATTAATTACTGAATCATTTAAACTTCTAATATAAGCAATCATTGCTTTATCAGTTGGCATTATCTCGCCTTTTTCAGTAACAAAGCCAACACGGTCTCCATCACCATCAAACCCAATACCAATATCAGCACCAATTTCTTTAACTTTATTGATTAGCATAACATTATTTTCAGGAACACTAGGATCTGGATGATGATTAGGAAATGTAGCATCAGATTCATCACATATCATAGTAATATCTAAGTTAGGGAATTGTTCATAAATATCTCTAGCATATAGTGATGTAGTACCATTACCACAATCTAGAACAACTTTAAGTTTTCTATTACCCATATCTACATTTTCTCTTATAAAGCTAGCATAATACTCTCTAGGATCAAACTCTGTAATTTCGCCTTTACCTTCTAAGAATTTACCAGCTAAAGTATAATCCCTGAAATCATATATTTGTTCACCACGTGCATTACCCAAGTGATCAAAACTAAATTTAAAGCCATTATCATCTTTTGGATTATGAGAAGCTGTTACCATAACACCTATAATAACGTTAGCTTTTAAACAAGCATAATAATACATCGGTGTAGTAACTAATCCAAAATCAACAACATTACATCCTGAGTCAGTTATACCACGAATTAATTCTTTACATAAACTAGGACTAGATAAACGATTATCTCTACCTATACCACAAATATTCCTTTTTAGTTTTTCTTGTATATAGGAACCATAACTTCTACCTACAGTATAAGCTACTTCTTCGTTAATAGAAGTAGGGTAAGTCCCACGTATATCATATTCTCTAAAAATATTTTTGTTCATTTTATCTCTCCATTCTTCTAAATTATAACATATATCTTTTTAATCTCCACACAAAAAAAGTAAAAAGGTGTTATTATAGTATAAAGGAATGGTGTATATGTATATTTTATCAAGTTTATGTAGTAGTGGAGTATTAAGATTATTTTATATATTAAAGATATTATTACAAATTATTTTTATAGTTGTACCAATTATAGTAATAATAATGTCGATAGTAGATTTTTCTAAAGTGGTTATCAGTGGTAAAAGTGATACCATGAAATCTACTTTAACTCAATGCGCTAAACGTATTATTGCAGGGATTATTATATTTTTTATTCCTACACTTATGAGTACCATGTTTGAATATTTAGTTGATATGAAGTTTGAATTCGGTACTTGTATAACTAATGCAACTTTAGAAGGAATAAAGAATGCTGAGCAACAAGAAAAAGATAATTTAAAATCTGAGCAAGAAGCTCTTAAACAAGAGTTAGAAGAAAAAACAGCAGCTCAAAAAGAAAAAGAGAAAAAAGAAGCAGAGGAAATATCAAAATATAAGGACAGTTTAAAAGATGAAATATTAAAAGATGGGACTTCAGGTACTTACTTTGCTCCTCTTCAAAATGGTTCAACTGGCGGACATACTGCAAGTTTAACAGGTGGATGCAGCAATACATCTCCAGTCTATCACGACACATCAGCTTCTATTGGAACACCTGTTTATGCCCCTTATGATGGCATAGCCAAATATATTCAATCTAGTTGTAATGATATGTTATATAGTTATGGTAATCAAGTAAGAGTTTATAAAAACGATGGTAGTGGTACATATATTATATATGCTCATTTCAGTCAATTTCCTGACGGAGTAAATATGCCAATAACAAAGGATTGTCCATACAAAAATAGTAGTGATTCCTCATGTGGATCTGGTCACTGCTCAGTAGGAATGAAAAATAACCAAGTTGCTGAAGTATCTGTTAAAAAAGGTCAATTAATAGGATATACAGGTACAACAGGTAACTCTTTAGGGCCACACTTACACGTGGAAATACACGAAAATGGTAGTTCCGCTTGTGTAGTTGATCCTTGGGCTGCTTTTGGTATGCACTAATTGACTTTCTCTTATATTTACAACAAAAAAAATAAAATGTATAATCATAATAGAGAGTAGGAATCTATATGTTTAAAAAATCTTTACTATCAAAAAATATATCTTGCGGATACTTGTACTTTTACATTCACTTAGTAACAGAAATAATATGTTTTTACTATTTATCTAACATAGTAAATCACTATATAGTTTGGTTAATACCATTTATTTATGATGGATTAGCTTTTGTTCCTCAAGCTATAATAGGTAAGTTTAATGATAAATATCCAAAATTAAATCTTGGTATTATAGGAACACTACTACTTAGCCTAGGAATATTTATATATGGTTATACTAACTTAAGCATCTTTATATCGCTAGTAATAATCTGCCTAGGCAATTGTTCTCTTCACGTTAGAGGAGCCGAAGTAACACTTAAAAATTCCCATGGAAAAATGTCTCATAGTGCTATCTTCGTAGCTGGTGGTTCATTTGGTGTAATTCTTGGCAAACTACTAGGTAAAACAACCATTCCTAAATGGTGTCTAATTATATTAGCTTTAACTATGTTACCATTCATTATCTTAGCAGACATGTCTGAAAACTCCAAAGAATCTCCTAACTTAAAAGACTTTAATTACGATAATAAAAATATTAAAACATACTTAGTTATACTTGGAGCAGTCCTAGTCGTAACAATTCGAGGTTTTATGGGCTACGGTATTCCAACTAGTTGGAATAAAACAACTATCGAAGCCATTATCTTTTATTTTACAATGGGCCTAGGTAAAGCCTTAGGTGGTATATTAATAGATACCATCGGTATTAGAAAAACATCTATAATAAGTACCTTACTAGCTATTCCATTCTTATGTTTCGGTAATGAAATAATGCTAATATCTTTAATAGGAGTAATGTTTTTCAGTATGACGATGTCTATAACACTAGCTCTCTTAGTATCAGCACTACCAAAATCACCAGGACTAGCCTTTGGACTAACTACTATCGGATTATTTCTTGGTACAGCCCCAATCTTCTTTATTAAACTAAATCAAACTACTAATATAATACTAATAATTATATTATCAATACTATGTTTATTAATATTACTAAGTATTACAAGAAAGAAGGAAGAACATGATATTTAAAGCTTCATATATCGCAAATCAAGAAATACTATTTTACCTTTATATAGCATTAATCGTATTTTTAATAGCTTTAACTATCTACTTCGTTATTAAAGAGTTACATGATACTAAATGATTTACCTTATATAATGTTTATATGTTTAATATGTACAATCATAATCGAAGTTATAATAGGACTAATACTTGGTATAAGAAATAAACAAGACATATTAATTATGATATTAGTAAATATAATGACAAATCCCTTAGTAACAAGTATTCCAACATACTTTTATGCTATGAATAATAAACTTAGTCAAACAACAAGTCTAATTATTTTAGAAATAATAGCATTTTTAAGTGAGGGATTTACCTATAAAAAATTATTAACTTATAATAAAAAAAATCCATATATAATATCTCTGATATTAAATATATGTTCATATATATTAGGATTAATAATTATGTGAGAGGAGTAAAAGAATGAAAAAATTATTAATTATTTTAATCGGGGGATTATTTTTACCATTTATGGTATACGCAGATATGGGAGCACCAGACAATTTAGCCTACGATGTTGAGGTAACAGCTTCATCTGGAATATCATATTATGACTATAAATGTACAAGTGATAATTGTACATTGAAAAAAGTTGGTACAATGCCAAAAGGCCAAACTTTTACTATTTATTATGAGATGGAAATTAATGGCGAATACTATGGAGATGTTAATTACAATGGAGATTATGTCTATATAAAGATATCTGATACAACAATAACAACCAAAGAAATCTCATTAGAAGATGAAAAAGTTTATAAATTAGAAGAGCCAAAAAATCTAACAGTTTTGAAAGACAAACTTGAAATCCATTCAAGTCCAGCATATGCTTTCGAAGTAGTAGAAACTATTCCAGCCGGTGAAAAGATAACAACTAGTAATAAATATGGAGACACATGGTATTATGTTGAATACAATGGTGTTAAAGGTTGGATAGATTCATATAGTGGTACAGTTGGTACATACAATAAAGAAAAAATACTAGTAATTACAGAACATGACTTAAAAGACGAAAAAGGAAATACTATAGCAACAATTCCAGCTAATACTCAAATTGATGAATACTATAGCTTAGATGAATGGTCATGGAACTATTATATTGAATATAATGGTCAAAAAGGATACATAGAATTAGGTAATATAGCTAAAAAAGAAAAAACAAAACTAAAACTATTTAAAGAAGTAGAAGCTTTCGAAAATTTTGAAGACGCATATAAATGTGTCTATGAAGAAAAATGTGAAAACAGTATAAAAATAGCTAAAGATACAGAGCTAACAAGTACTTATTACTATCGTTTATCTCGTGGAGTAGGAAATGTACCATATTATCAAGTAAAATATAATAATAAAGAATACTGGATTTATGAGAATTATTTTAACGTTCCTGATGATTCTTCTATATTTGATACTTATTACATTGCTGAAATAGTTAATGAAAAAATAAAAGTTAACGAAGAAATAAAAATGTATGCTGAACTAGACAACCTATTAAAAGCCAAATATAGCACTTCAACAATTGAACCAACTGCAACAATATCTGCAAGTGAGAATATTAAAGTATTATATTACTTAGGTACATATTTTTATGTTGAAAAAGAAGATGGAACTAAAGGTTGGATTGAATACGAAGAATATTACGAAGAATATATAAGTAAGAAGAAAACAGAAGAAGTTGAGGAACCTAATACAGAAGACGAAGAAGAAATTGAAGTAGAAGAAAAAGGTTTAAGTAAAAAAGAATTGCTATATATTTGTATTGGTGGAGCTATCATTCTAACTTTAACAGCAATCGTTATATTAGTTATAATTAGTAAAAAAAGTAAAGCTAAAAAAGAACAAAACATTTGACATATCAAAAGTTAAAGATATATAATACTAACTATGAAAGCAATTGATGAAGACGTCAATATCCAAGTAATTTTAAGAGAGTTACTCATATGGTGTAAGAGTAATAAATAAAAAGATATTGAAAATCACTTCTGATGTGTTATTCTGAATTTAGTAAGAATTAAACGTTACTCGCGTTAAGAGTTTAAGTGTATGATAAGTTCATAAACTAAGGTGGTACCACGCATATATTGCGCCCTTAGATTTATGAACTTTTTTATTTAGAAAGGATTAGTATTATGAATACTGAGTATGAACTAAGAGTACTAGAAATTAATCATGATGAAATGATTAAAAAATTAGAAAGTCTTGGAGCAGAGTTTAAATTCGAAGCATTACAACAAAGATATGTTTACGACGTTAAACCTAAACAAGATAATAAGTGGATACGTCTTAGAACAGATGGTAAAAAAACAACTTTAACTATCAAAGATTTACAAGCTAAAGCAATTGATGGTACTAAAGAACTAGAAATAGTTGTAGATAACTTTGATAAAACAAATCAAATACTAGAAGAACTCGGCTACAAAAACAGAGGCTTCCAACAAAATAAACGTACACAATACATTCTTGATGGTGTAGAAATAGACCTAGATAGATGGCCTTTAATACCTGAATATATGGAAATAGAAGGAGCTTCTATTGAAAAAATAGAACAAATTCTTACTAAACTAGGAATAAGTAAAGATAAAACAGTAACAATAGATGTTGCTAGTATCTATGATCATTATGGATTTGATGGCGAACATCTAGCTGATTTAAATTTTGAAATGGAGGAGAAATAATATGAGAAAATTTGAAGAATTAGACAAAAGACTAGCTTCAGAAGTAGAAGCAGACACTCTAGCACGTTGGGGTGGAGTTAAAAAGATTTATGATGAAACTTTAGAAGTTCACAAAGACGATGAAAAATTTGTATTCTTCGATGGACCAGCAACAGCTAATGGCTATCCAGGATTACACCACATGCTTGCTAAATTCTTAAAAGATTCATTTACTAAATATCACACAATGAATGGTAAAAGAGTAGTAAGAAAAGTAGGATGGGACACTCATGGATTACCAGTAGAACTACAAGTAGAAAAAGAACTAGGATTTAGTGGTAAACAAGATATCGAAAAATATGGTATCAAAGAATTCAATGAAAAATGTAAAGAATCAGTATTTAAAAACAAAGAATCATTTACAGACTTAACAAGTAAAATGGGGCAATTCATTGACATTGATAATCCATATGTAACATATGATTGTAACTATATTGAAACAGAATGGTATATTCTAAAAGAATTCCATAAACAAGGATTATTCTATGAAGGACATAAAATATTACCATACTGCCCACGTTGTGGAACAGGTCTTGCATCTCACGAAGTAGCTCAAGGCTATAAGGAAGATACAGTTGAAACAGTAATTGTTCCTATGAAGAAAAAAGATGAAGACGCTTACTTCTTAGTATGGACAACTACACCATGGACATTACTATCAAACGTTGGTCTTTGTGTTCATCCAAATCTAACTTATGTAAAAGTTGCTTCTGGTGATTACAAATTTATTTTAGCAGAAACACTAGTATCCAAAGTGTTAGGTGATGATGTAGAAGTATTAGAAACATATAAAGGTACCGACTTAGAATATATGGAATATGAACAATTAATTCCAGAATTAAAAGTAGATAAAAAAGCCTTCTTTGTATGTTGTGACGAGTATGTAACAGCTGAAGACGGTACAGGAATTGTTCACTTAGCGCCAGCATTTGGTGAAGACGACGCTAACGTAGGTAGAAAATATGATTTACCATACTTAAACCCAGTAGGAGAAGATGGAAAATACTTAGAAGGTCCTTGGAAAGGTATGCTAGTATTTGATGCTGACAAAGAAGTAATAGCTTACTTAAAAGAAAATGATAAATTATTTAAAAAACAAAAAATGGTTCACAACTACCCACATTGCTGGAGATGTGATTCACCATTATTATATTATTCAAAACCATCTTATTACTTAAGAGTTACTGATATAAAAGATAAAATTATTGCAGCTAACAAAAAAGTAAATTGGTACCCAGCATACGTTGGTGAAAAACGTTTCGGTAACTGGCTAGAAAATATGAATGACTGGGCTATCTCAAGAAGTAGATATTGGGGAACACCACTACCATACTGGACTTGTGAATGTGGTCATGACGAAATGATTGGTTCTCGTAAAGAACTAGTTGAAAAAGCTATTGAAAATATCGATGAAACAATCGACTTACATAGACCATATGTTGATGAAGTTCACTTAAAATGCCCAAAATGTGGTAAACCAATGACACGTACTAAAGATGTAATTGATTGTTGGTTTGACTCTGGTTCAATGCCATTTGCTCAATACCACTGGCCATTTGAAAATGATGGAAAATTTGAAGACCAATTCCCAGCTGACTTCATTTGTGAAGGCATCGATCAAACACGTGGGTGGTTCTATACATTAATTATTATTTCAGTATTCTTAAAAGGTGTAGCTCCATTTAAAAATGTTTTAGTTAATGACCTAATTCAAGATGCTGAAGGTAAAAAGATGTCCAAATCAAAAGGTAACATCGTTGAACCGTTTACAACTATGAAAGAATATGGTGCTGACGTTGTAAGATTCTATTTACCATATGTATCACCAGTATGGACACCACTTCGTTTCGACATGAATGGACTAAAAGAAGTTTACTCAAAATTCTTCAACCCATTAAAAAATACATATAGTTTCTTTGCACTATATGCTAATACAGATAATATTGATATTGAAAAGTGCCAAGTACCATATGCAAAAAGAGAAGAAATCGATAAGTGGTTATTATCTAAATATAATAAACTATTAAAATACGTAACAGAAAGTTATAATGAATACGACCTTAATAAAGTAGTAAGAGCAGTAACAGACTTCGTATCAGAAGATTTATCTAACTGGTATATTAGAAGAAACAGAAAACGTTTCTGGGCTTCTGAATTAGATAACTCTAAAAAATCAGTATATATTACAACATACGAAGTACTAGAAGGCCTATGTCGTATGATAGCTCCAGTAGTTCCATTTGTAACAGATGAAATCTATACAAAACTAACTGGTGAAAAGAGTGTTCATTTAGCAGAATATCCAAAATATAACAAAAAACTAATCGATGAACACATCGAAGAAAGAATGGACCTAGTAAGAAGTCTAATCTCAATCGGTAGATTTGTTCGTGAAGAAACTAAGATTAAAGTACGTCAACCTCTTAGTGAAGCATTACTAGATGGTAAAAACAAAGACCTAATCTCAGATTTAGTCCCACTTATCCAAGAAGAACTAAATATCAAAGAAGTAGTATTTGTAGATGACTTAAACGAATACATGAATCTATCAGTAAAACCAAACTTCAAAGTAGTTGGTAAAGTATTTGGCCCACTAATCAAAGAATTCCAAACTAAATTAGAATCACTTACTAATGATGATATCTCTACATTACAAAAAGGTGGAATCTTAACTATGGAAATAGGTGGCGAAACTAAAGAAGTAACATTAGATATGGTAGATATTCGTATCTCTTCTAAAGAAGGATTCAATGTTGGTATGGAAAACAACAACTTCATTATTCTAGAAACTACTTTAACAGATGAACTAGTACTAGAAGGAATCGCTCGTGAAATGGTTTCTAAAGTACAACAACTACGTAAAAACAAAGACTTTAATGTAGCTGATCGTATCACTCTATATTACAGTGGTGATGAAGACATCGATAAATGTGTAGAAAGTTTCTCTGAATATATCAAAAACGAAACTTTATCA
The DNA here is from genome assembly GCA_964545885.1 of uncultured Muribaculaceae bacterium. Classification (GTDB taxonomy): domain Bacteria; phylum Bacillota_I; class Bacilli_A; order RF39; family UBA660; genus Coprovivens. The sequence goes on from CAZJHG010000024.1 coordinate 13,808, forward strand.
TTAAATATAGTTAAAAAAGATGATTTAACAGAACAATGTGACTTAAATGGACATAACTGTTATATTGATGTAGAAAGATAATCCAATTATCTTTCTTTTCTTTTATAAAAAATTATATTATAATTATTCTAGGATAGTGATAATATGAAAAACAAATTTTATCTAATATATATTATTCTTATATCAGTATTTTTACTCGATATAGTAAGTGCTAGTAGTATATTAAACTATGAAAATATCTCTGATTATTATAGTGATATCGAATTATCTACCAAAGATATAATAACTAATAAAGAAGGCTATATTATTCTAAGTGAAACATTAAATGGAAGTACAAGTCTCCTACTATATAACAACGATAATAATTTAATTACTTCAAAAGTTCTAAGTGATTTAGTATCTCCATCTATAATAAAATATAATGACAATTATTTAGTGACAGGAATCTCTAGCAATGTTTTAAAACTATACTTACTAGATAATAATCTTCAAGTTATATCTCAAAAAGAAACAACTTACATGATATCAGACAAAACAAAAAAACTATATTTATATGATAATAAAATATATTTAATGATTACATCAGAAAATACTTTATATGATAATAATATCTACGAAATAGATGAAAATCTTAACATTATTCAAAATAATTTTAGTTCTTATGATGTTACAATATTAAAATCAATTTTTAAAGGCGATTATTACTTAATAAAGAATAACGATATAGAAGAAAATAGTAGAATAACTCATTACTATGACTCTACATATACAAAAGACTATTACATATTAGTAGGGAATACCCATAATATAACAGCAGACTCTATAGCTAACAATTGTAATGAAAAATCAATACTAACTATCTTAGATTCATCAGGAACAGAATTAATTAACAAAGAAATACCTGACTATTATATTTTTAACAAAGTATTCAGTATAAAAGATAAAATAGTAATATTTGCTAGTAGATGGGAGACTAGTTATTTACTTACGTATGACTATTCAGGCAATTTGCTTGATGAAATAATATTACCAAATCATTTTGAAGACTCTATTATAAAACAAATAAATGCCATTAAAGTAAACAATAGATTAATTATTTATTCAAAGAAAGAAAATGAAGCTACTAATATCCGAGCATCTTATTCATTTGAATGTAATATTTATCAAGAAGATAATCCATATGGAACTTTAGAGGTAGCAGATGCATCTTTACCTAATGAAGAAACAACTATCGCAATAACTCCAAATTCTGGTTATGAAATAGAAAATATAGATATAAGAGATGCACAAGGTAATCAAATAGAATTGACAGAAAATACTTTTATAATGCCAGAAAACGACGTATATATTAACGTAAGTTATACTGCTTCAGTAGAAAATCCAGAAACAGTAGATATGATATTGATGATAGGAGTTACTCTAGTTATAATAGTTGGAGCTATCTTCGCATTCCGTGAAAAATTAAATTGGTTAAATTAATAACAGTTTTTACTGTTATTTTTTACTTTTATGATATAATAAAAAAAGAATAGGGTGATACTAAATGCCAGAAAATAATGACACAAATAAACCAAAACAAAGCCATAACATAATGGATTTACCAAGGATTAGTAATCCAGAACCAGAGGAAATTCAACCAATCAATAATCAAGGATTTAATAATTTTAATCAACAAATTATGCAACCAGAGCAACAAATGGTAAACAGTAATTTTAATCAAACACAAAAGCCATTAGTAGAAATACCAGATGCATACTATGAACAATTAAATAAAGAAAGAATAGAAGCAGCAGCCAAAGAACAAGCTGCACTAGAACAGCAATTAGAAGTAAAGGAAACAAAAAAGACTTTGAGTAAAGCTTTTCTTTTATCAATTTTAACGGCTTTAGTAACTTTTGCCTCTCTATATCTAGCCATTAATCAAAACGAATTATTTATCTTTGCAATTCCAATATATGTGATAGTTGGTGGAATTATAACTGCTATCAAAAATAAAAACGAAAATAGTTTCCCTGTTATCCTAATGGTTGGTGGAATGATTGAAGCCGTCCTAACTTTTATATTATCTACGCTTCAAGAAGAACAAATGGACTTATGGACAACATATGCAATAGCTGGTGCTATAGTAGCATTTATTGGTATGATAACAGCTAATATCATAAACAAACTAATAACAGAAAGAAAAAATATTAAAGCCATGCAAACATTAGGATATTTATTATATTTTGCAGTGTTAGTAGCAGTACCATATTATTTATATAGTAATTATCGCGAAGAATTTTATAAATTTGTTTTCCAAAAACAAATAGAAGTAAGAGCTGAATCAGAAGAAGACTTCGTTATGAAGACTTTAAAAAATCGTTACGGAAGCAGAATGACATTTACTTGTGACTCTAAAAAGACAAAATATCAAATAAATCAAAATAAACAAAAAATGGTTTCACGAGTATGTACTGATTCATATAATAACGAATTTTCTGTAACAAGTACTGCATATAACGAAGGATCAAATGAGTACATAGTAACAGACACATACATTGATGTTTTATTACTAAATAATGCTAAAACCACATTATCAAAAGACCTACTAACTACATCAGGAGCTCAAAATGTTAATGTATATTTGTACCCAGAAAAAAATTGCACATTTGTAGGAGATTGTGTAGATTGTGAAGAATACTATGCTAGATATGAAGAAGAAACCAATTCAGCAAAACAATATGAAAATAGTTCAATGCTAAACTTAGAAAAATATATAACACTATCTACAAAAGATTTTGTAAATGAATATGGATTTAAAATAGTAGTTGAATTAACTATCCAACGTAACTTGGCATCAACAGATTACAATTCAATAATTGATACAGTATTAAATAAACTTAATTCTCTAGGCTATAAAAATACATCTGGTTACATAATATCTATTTATGAGTTAGAACTTGCTGGTGAGGATTTAACATCTCTAGCATACAAAGTAACAGGAACAACTAACTCATCTAAGTCCTTTAAAGACCCAGTAGTAGTCGAATAAAAAAACTCCATCTAGGAGTTTTTTTGCTTTTTAAATACCAAACTTACTAAACATAATATAAATGAAATATAATAATAGTAATTCTTAATAATTAATATAATAGAATAACTACTATTAAGGACAATAATACTACTTAAAAATATAATTCCAATAATTATATAAAATAGTATCTTAGACATATTATCTTTTAAAACTTTTACACATACTAAGGAACATATTAATACATTAATTAACCACTCTGTAACTAAAATATTTTCTACATTATTAACATATCCAAATAAATCAATTTTTTTAAGTATTAAAAATTCAGGAAATCTTGCTTGCATTGCAAATTGACTCCCATATATAGTAACTATTAAAAATAATACGACAATCATTAATAAAGAACCAACTACATATCCATAAGATACATCTCTAAATTTTAATTTATCTTTATAATTAATTAAAAGCACATTAGGTAGTAAAGAAGCTCCAGTAAATACGATTATACCTTTTAATATATTTAATATTTTAGTAGAAAATAATGGCAATATATTATCTATTTTTATTGAAGGAACCATTCCTATTATAGAGAATATTATCTCAATACTAGCTATTATAATAAATATCTCTGTTATTCTACCAATTACTTTAAATTCTTTACACGACGCATATAGTAGGGTAAAAAACATAATCAAAATTATTAAAAATACCGGTGTAACACTGAGTAAATAAGAACTAGTTAAAATAGTACTAGATATAATATTAAAAAATAAAACAAATCCAGCTATTATATTATTTACTACTATATTAGTATTACCTTTTTTAAATAATAAATATAATAAGAAATATCCAAGTAACATCCCAAGTATTCCTGATACTAATATATCATTTTTAGATAACCCAACTAATAAACTTAATCCTCCTCCTAAAAATAATGCTCTAGTTAAATAAAAACTCAAAATATTATATTGTCTCTTAGTTATCATTTAACACCCCATATATTGTTCCATTTCTATTAATTGTTAAATCTAAATTAATGGTATATTCTATATCATCAGCATCTGTTCTATATTTTTTATAATAAGCATCATTAATTCCCAATAAGTCAGCATTGTTATTAAGTGTTTGTTCTAAAAATTCATTACATTCTAATGTAATTACTTTCTCAAAATTATCTTCAAGTTTTGTATAATTATTAACGTTAGTTAAGTCAGTATTATCATTTATTTCTTTTATAATAGCATCTGCTTTTATATTAATATTAACTTTTTCATTTTTAACATTATAGCTAATATCTTTTTTATATATACTAATAGTATTTGCATTATTACTAAAGTTAATATTAATACTATCCAGTTTTAAAAAACTATATATTTTACTATTAATTTTATCAATCTCTTTATCTCCATTAAAATAAACAAAATCATCAAAAAGAATATTATCTTCTTGCATTATCACATATGGTAATGCAATGTCTTTTCTAAGATTAACTATATTACTAAATAGAATATCTATATCATCTAATGCTGTACCATCTAGATAATAGTCAAGGGTATTTTTTATTAATTCAGCCATATTTTTATTTTCAACTTTGTTACTAAATAATTCTTTAGGATCATTTGTAACAACGGCAAAATAATTATCATTTATTGAAGTATCTCTTATAATATAGTCAATTACATCTGTAATTCCTTTTTTGCATAAATCTTCACTAAGTATTAGAATTTCTACATGTTTCATATATACTAATTTATCAGAACGATTCTTTGCTTCTAAGAATGCTTGAGCAATATTTTGATTTTCTCCAGATACTAAATAGGTATCTATAGCTGTAGAACTATCATCTTTACTACTTTTACTTATCTCTAAATTAACTATATATTTTAATAAAGGAACAAGTAAAAGACCAACAGTGCAT
>CAZJHG010000025.1:0-18683 GCA_964545885.1 uncultured Muribaculaceae bacterium
TCTAATACATATAAAACACCAGTTAACTTACTACCTATTTGTGTAGCTAATCTAATACGTTGAGCTTCTCCACCAGATAAAGTTCCAGCCGCCCTCGCTAATGTTAAATAGCCCAAACCTACATTATTTAAAAATTCTAATCTATTACAAATTTCTTTAACTAACAACTCACTAATAGTTTGTTGTTCCTTAGTAAGTTTAAGATTTTGCATAAATTTATATAATTCAGAAATAGAAAGAGCTGTCATATCATAAATATTCTTTTTATTAATATAAACATTCAATATTTCATGTTTCAACCTAGTTCCATGACATAAAGAACACTCCTGTTCAATCATAAAACCTTCTATCCATTCACGAATCCATCCAGCAGTAGTTTCCAAATGACGTCTTTCTAAATTAGGAATAATTCCTTCAAAAAAATCACTCTTAGTTCTAATATTTCCATTTTTAGCCACATATTTAAAATCCATAACAGCAGGAGTACCATATAAAATTTTATCTAATTTATCACGAGGTATTTTTTCTATTGGCATATCTAAATCTATATCATAGTAATCAGCTACAGTTGCCACCTCAGTAAACTGAACATTTTGTTCTTGCGATAACGTAACAATCGCCCCATCATTAATACTCTTCTTTGAATTAGGTATTAATAACTCTTCAGATATCTTCATTTTCATACCAAGTCCATTGCATTCAGGACAAGCTCCCCAAGGTGAATTAAAAGAAAACATTCTAGTTTCTAATTGTGGCATTGAATAATTACAATGAACACAAGCATAATTCTCACTCATAAGTATTTCTTCTTGCCCAATTACATTAAATAAACAAATACCATTAGCAAGCCCACAAGCATTCTCAATAGATTCAAATATTCTTGACCTATCCTCAGCTCTTACAATAACTCTATCAACAACTACTTCAATATTATCTTTTTTATTTTTCTCTAATTTAATATCTTCAGCTAAATCTCTTACTTCTCCATTAACTCTTACTCGACTATAGCCTTTTTGTCTTAAATCATCTAATATTTGAGCATGTGCCCCTTTTTCACCTCTAACAACTGGTGCCATTATCTCAATCTTAGTACCTTCTGGAAAATCCATTATCTTATTAGTCATTTCCTCAATACTTTGACTCTTTATCGGTTCTTTATGATTAGGACAATACGGAACACCAATACGAGCAAATAACAATCTTAAATAATCATAAATCTCAGTTACTGTACCTACTGTACTACGTGGATTATTATTAGTACTCTTTTGGTCAATACTAATACTAGGACTTAAACCTTCTATACTATCTACATCCGGTTTACTAGTCCCACCTAAAAATTGTCTTGCATAAGCAGATAAACTTTCTACATATCTTCTTTGACCTTCTGCATAAATAGTGTCAAATGCTAAACTACTTTTACCAGACCCAGAAACACCAGTCATTACTACCAAAGAATTCTTAGGTATCTCTAAATCAACATTCTGTAGATTATTTTCTCTTGCTCCCTTTATTATTATCTTGTCCATATTTAAGCACCATCCTTATTTGCTTTTCACCATTTACATAATTTTGTTCATATATTTGTTTACAACCAAAATGATAGTAAAGTAAACATTTCAATATTTCTTTATCATTTCTGAATTTTCTAACAAACAATATCTTCTCTTCATCACTTAATCTAAAAGTACTTAAAAACTTTCTTACCTGAAAAGGTGACGAATTAAGCATCTTATCTATTACTTCATCTCTAGTTAAAAACTTATCTATTGTAATCCTTTCAACAGTATACATATCATAATAACCATAGTATTCATCATCCATCTTTACACAACTACCACTACCAGTAACTTCAGCCACCATAACATCATCATTCATAGCATTAACATATCTAAAAACATCAGACAATGCTGTACACATATGATACCCATTACCATTATTTCCAAAATAAACAGGGCCTTCAACAAAATAAGTTTCTCCTTCAGTAAAAGGTTTACCATATCTATTTGTTGCATCTTTATTAAAAGCTTTATAACCTTTTACTTCCACCATAGCTATCTCCTCAAATCATAAAAATTACATTTTCTACAAAGTTCATGAACCTTTTTGTTATTTAAAAAACCTCGTTTCATTTCTTTGATTAAATCGCTACCTATTATATCATTTAATTCTTGTTTGTAAATATTACCCAAATTAATAATACCAGCACTATCTAAACAACAAGGAACAACCGTTCCATCCACCAAGATTCCAATATGGTCTCTAAGTCCCCTACAAGAACCTTCTTCATTATAATAATCATTATCCATACTAGGCCAAATAAACTCTTCTTCAACTTCATAATATATATTATCGGCTAATTTTAAACTTTTATTATCTCCAATAGCAACATCATACTTATCGTTTAATTTGTTCAATATCTTCTCTTTATATTCACTATTAACCCATAATCTATACTTAACTATAGTATTATTAGCTACTAAAGTATCAACACTATTAAATATATCATTCATATAATCGTCAAAATCCTTATTATACCTAACATCAAAACTATGCAACGACAAATTTATTTGTCTTATATTCTTATTATCTTCTACTCTCTTAATTAAATAACCATTACTAGTAATATTCACATAATATCTTAAACTTGCCAAGTCAATAAATTCATTAATTAGCGGATGTAATAAAGGTTCTCCCATAACATGAAAATACAAATATTTAGTATATCCTTCTAACTTATCCAATAACAAATTAAACTCTTCTTTAGATAAAAACTTTTTATTTCTATCATTACCAATACAAAATGAACAATTCAAATTACAATTATTAGTTATTTCTAAATATATCTTTTTAAACATAGTAAACACCCAAAAGTATTATATCACACATTTGTTCGTTGTAAATCACAAAAATGATCCGGTTAAAAATACATATATTAATTATATTTGCGTATAAACAACATATCTAAAATTTACCAATATTTTCTATAAAATAAAATTAATAGTTAAATGGAGTTGATTTTAATGAATAGAATAAAAGAACTAAGAAAGAAAAGAAATATCACACAAATTAGATTAAGTATTGCAACCGAAGTATCTCAAGAAACAATTTCAGCATATGAAAACGATAAAGCCGAACCTAAAATGGAAAAACTAGTTCGTATTGCGGATTTCTTAAATACAACAACAGATTATCTACTAGAAAGAACCGACGATGATGCTCCTCTAACTAAAGTTACAAGCGATGTCGTGGATGAACAACTTAATGAACTAATTAACAATTATGCAAGACTAAACAACTTACAAAGAAAAGACTTAGTATGGTATAGTGGAATAATAGAAAACAAAGACCTTAAATAAACTTTAAGGTCTTTTATAATAAGAAAAATTACTCTTTAGGTGAATTAACCACTGAAACAGTCCCTGCCATATCATCAGTTCCTTTAGTAATTATTATTTCTTTACCAGCTTTTACATTACCAACACCATCTATATAATCATTTAACTTTTTCAAATCTCTTATAATAGTATCAGAATCTTTATTAGACATAAAATCAAAGTAGTCCATCTCATCCCCTATTAAAGAATTATATATATCATCTTCACCATTTTTAATAGGAGGTACTGTAATTACATCCTTTTCATATTTTAATGCTCTATTAAAAGAATTTATAGCTCCAGTAACTTCAATCCCCATATAAGAATTTTTTACATCAATAAGTCCAGCTAACTTAATATCTTCATTATTAGAAGCCTCATTCATCGCATCTGTTTGCTTCATAAGTTCTTCTATCCCACGTAGTCCAAAAACACCTACTATTTTATCTTTATCGTATTTTTGATATTCTTCATCATCTTCAATCATTCCACGAGCTAAATGTTTACTCATCAAATCTTCAGCAGTTGCTTCTGGTACTGAAACATTCTTTTCTACATTCTTATATTTACCATCATCCATAAGAATGTAAAAAGATAAATAATTATCTACATATGTATACAAAAAAGTATCATAAACAGTTTTACCATTTTCTATACTTGTCATAACAGTCAAACTTTTACGAACACTATACCCCGCAAAAACATACTTAGCAGGAATATTCTTAAGCATCATATTAAACATGTTTATCACTTACCTTTTTATTTTGAACATTACCAACTAATCTTAAAGATAACTTATTAGGAACAAATCTATTAAAAAATATTCCCAATTTCATAGTCACCCCTGGCACAATTACCAATTTATTTTTAAACATCTTATCTATACCATACCTAGCCACATACTCACTACTTAAAGCTTTTACATTAAATGAACCACCAGCTACTTTATTAAAGTTAGTATCAACCGGTCCAGGACACAAGCAACTTACATGAACATTACTCTTTGCTCTTCTAAGTTCATCATATATTGCCATAGTCCACTTAGTAACATAATTCTTAGTACTATAATAAGTATTTAAGATAGGTCCAGCAAAAAAACCAGCACTACTAGAAATATTAAGAATATACCCTCTATCCTTTTTTACCATATCTTGTAAAAATAACTTTGTAAGAATATGTACTGCCATAATATTAAGATCAATCATCTTCAATTCTTTATTAATATCAGTTTCCCAAGTATTCCCAAATAAACCAAATCCAGCACCATTAATCAAAATATCTATATCTTCATCTTTATATTTTTCATATAATTTAAAGCAATTATCTCGACCAGTTAAATCTGTAGGACATATTTCTACATTAGTCTTTATAGTACTAGCAGTTTCCTTTAATCTATTTTCATCTCTACTAACAAGTATTAAATCATATCCAAGTTCTCCTAAATATCTCGCCATATCTCTTCCTATTCCGGAAGAAGCTCCAGTAATTAATGCTTTCATAGTATCACCTATTAGTATTTTACCACAAAATAGTAAAATACTCCTTATAAAAGTATCATCTCTACGTTAATACTAAATTATATTATTAAATATTAAAAGAAGATAATCTTTTTTGTATTATCTTCTTTCTTGTAAATCTAAAAGTGGTGGCAACATCTGTTTCTTACGTGAAACAATTCCATCAAAGTAAATACCTTGACTAGCATGTTCTGCCCCATAAGCATCTTCAATAATTTCTTCACTATTATCATTAAAGAATAAGTAAGAACCATTTTTAATTATGTCAGTAACAAACAATAGTGCAACCTTATAATTACCAAATTTACACATATCATTAAGTTCTTCTACTATTTCATCTTTTCTTTCTAGTAACTCATCAAAGTCCATAGTAATAACTTGACCAAGAGCCATAGTAGAATCCCCATATTTAAACGTTTTCATATCAGAATGTATTATCTCTTCAACAGACAATCCCGCTACTGAAGAAGCTGCTTTAAACATCTTAGTACCATATTCTTCTATATCCACACCAGCTATTCTAGCAAGTTCTTTTCCAACTTCTATATCTACATCAGTAGTAGTAGGAGACTTAAATAATAAAGTATCAGATAAAATTGCTGAAAGCATTATACCTGCCATATCTTTAGGAATCTTAATTCCACTTTCTTGATAAAGCTTATATATTATAGTACAAGTACATCCAACAGGCATACTTCTAAAATTAATCGGCATACTAGTACCAATAGTCCCTAAATTATGATGATCTATTACTTCCAGTATATTAGCTTCCTCTATTCCATCAACACTTTGAGACTGTTGATTATGATCAACTAAAATAACTTGTTTTCTTTCAAAATCATTAGAATCAACCAATCTCATCATACCTAAACAAACATTTTTTTTATTAACAATAGGATAGTTAGTATGACCCAACTTACTACTAACATCTATAAAATCATTTCTATAATCATAAACATTAAAAGTAACAGGATCAGCATTAATATTAAGTAACTTAACATAATTACATAACTTAATCATATTTGAAGTCTTATAAGTTCCCATTGAAACAGATACAACATTTACTTTATTTTTTCGCGCTAATTCCATTAAATCATCAGATAATCTTACATTATTAACTAATATCATTAATTTTATACCAGATTGAACACAATATTCTTGAATCTTATATCTATCTCCTACAATAATTATATTATCTGGTTTTAAATTAACTCTATTCACAAAAGTTTCACTCTTATAAGCTGCAGCCAAAATACTACCTTCTATTTCATCATCAAATCTAAGTATTTCAACAGCATTTAAAGAATTTAAAATATTATCATAAGAAGTATATAAATAATTAATATCACCTTCAATTAAATATTTTGATATTCCTTTTACATTAACATAACCAGTTAACTTTTTATTTTTATTAACCAAAGGTAATCCAGTAACCCCACACTGAACTAAATATTTATATGTTTCATATATAGAAGTATGTTCTTCAACCATAGCCTCAGTATTATAATGCATATTTTTAATTTGTACTTTTACATCATTTAAAAATTCAGGCTCTGGTACATTAAAATAATCTAATACAAACTTAGTTTCTTTATTTAATGTTCCCAAAACTCTAGGCTCAGTATTTAATCCCAATTTATTCTTTAAATAAGATAAACTGATACTTGCACATACAGAGTCAGTGTCAGGTACTTTGTGTCCAAATATATATATTGTCTGCATAAATATCACTCCAATTCTTATCATAATTAAGTATAACACATATATTCTATAATTCTATATCATTATTTTAATCATTTTATCCATTTTTATCTAAAAAAAATTATATAAATTGATAGATAACTTTCTTTCAGTTGTGTATTATAACACCTAAGTTCAAATTTAATATATAAAACTTCTTTATATACTAAACTAAATAAATCTTTTTATAATCTATAATTTCTATGTATATATTCTAATAACTTAAAACAAGTATTTAAAATATATATGATATACTAAATATGGTGATTATATGAATATATTAAACAATTGGATTACTTGGGTAATAGTATACTTAGTATCTGCTATTTTATTTGCCCATTCTTTTAAAAAAGCTAATCGTGATATGAAAAATGCTGGTTCTTTAACAATCCTTCTAGAAACATTTACTGCTTTATTTTCAGTGTTATTTATTCCCTTATTTAGCATAAAATTTCCTACTAATCCATCAATTTACACTACATTATTTATAGTAACAATAATTTATGCACTAACAGATCGCTTAAATATCGAAGCTAGATATGGTTTAGATGCCTCAACCTTTAGTATGTTAAAACAACTATCAACAGTATTTTTAATAATATTTGGAATTCTATTTCTAAAAGAACAATTAGTTATACATAAAATAATTGGAGCAGCAATTATAATAATTGCAAATATACTATTAGCCTATGAAAAAGGAAAGATAAAATTAAATAAATACTTTATAATGTCTTTTATATCAAATCTATTATTTGCAATAGCAATGCTAATAAACGTAAATATATCTAATCAATTTAACTTAGCTATATATACCATTATAACTGTTTCATTACCAGCTTTATTTATCTATATATTTGAAAAACATAATATAAAAGAATTAAAGAAAGAATTTAACTTATATAACAAAAAAACTTTCTTATTATCAGCATTATCTTGGTCACTTATGTTAATATCATCAGTAAAAGCTTATGAACTAGGAAGTATTACTATAGTAGCTCCTCTCTTTGCTTTAACAGGTATTTTAAACGCTATAATAGAATTCATTTTCTATAAAAACAGAAATAATTTCATTCCCAAAATAATAGCTTCAATCCTAGTAATAATAGGAGTAATTCTTATCAAAATATAAAAGAGCGAATATCGCTCTTTTATTCACTTTTAAGTTCAAATAAGATATCTCTTAATTCCATAGCTCTTTCAAAGTCTAGATTCTTAGCAGCTTCTTTCATTTCAGTTTCAATCTTAATAATTAGTTGCTCTTTCTCTTTCTTACTCATCTTAACTTCACCAGTAATTTTATTACTCTTCGTATCAACACTAGCTTCATTGCTTACTACTTCTCTTATTTCCTTAATAATAGTTTTAGGAATAATACCATGTTCTTTATTATATTCTTCTTGTATCTTACGACGTCTTTTAGTCTCACTTATCGCCACATCCATAGCTTCACTAATAGTATCAGCATACATAATAACATGTCCCGATGCATTTCTTGCACATCTACCTATAGTTTGTATTAAGCTTCTACTACTACGTAAGAATCCTTGTTTATCAGCATCCATAATACATATCAAACTTACTTCTGGTATATCAATACCTTCACGTAATAAATTAATACCTACTACACAATCATACTTACCCATACGAAGTTCTTGTATAATCTTAAGTCTTTCTAGCGTCTTAACTTCACTATGTAAATAAGCCACATTAATACCAACATCTTTTAAGTAATTAGTTAATTCTTCTGCCATTCTAATAGTTAATGTTGTAATTAAAACTCTCTCATTCTTCTCTTTACGTATATTAATTTGTTCAATAATATCATCTATTTGCCCTTCAGTTTCTTTAACTTCAATAGTCGGATCAAGTAATCCAGTTGGTCTAATAATTTGTTCTGCAACTTCTCCATAAGTTTTATCAAGTTCATAATCACCAGGTGTTGCCGATACATATATAGCTTGATTTATCTTACTTTCAAATTCTTCATATTTAAGAGGTCTATTATCTAAAGCACTAGGCAATCTAAAACCATAATCAACAAGTGTCTGCTTACGCATTCTATCTCCATTATACATTCCTCTAACCTGAGGCAATGTAACATGTGATTCATCTACAACAAGTAAAAAATCATCTGGAAAGAAATCTATTAAACAACTAGGAGTTTCTCCCTCTTCACGTAAAGCTAAATGTCTTGAATAATTCTCTACCCCATTACAAAATCCTGTCTCTTTAAGCATTTCCAAATCATAATTAGTTCTTTCTCTTAATCTTTGCTCTTCAAGTAATTTGTTATTATCTAGTAAGACTTTCAACCTATCTTGTAACTCTGCTTCTATTCTACGAATTGCTTCTTCCATTTTTTCACTACCCGTAACAAAATGCGAAGCAGGAAATATACTAATTGTCTTCTTATTCTGCATAACTACGCCAGTAAGCGGGTCAAAAGTATATATTCTATCAACTTCATCCCCAAATAATTCTATTCTAATAGCATGAGCTTTCTCGTTAACTGGAACAATATCAATAATATCTCCACGTACTCTAAAAGTCCCTCTATGAAAATCTAAATCACTACGTTCATAAGTCATATCAACTAACTTATTAATAATATCATTACGTTTAATAGTATCTCCTACATTAACAGTTAACATCATCTTCTCATATTCTTCTTTTTCCCCAATACCATAAATACAAGAAACAGAAGCTACTACTATAACATCTCTATTATTAATTAAAGCACTCGTTGCACCATGTCTTAATTCATCAATTTCATCATTAATAGAAGCATCTTTTTCTATATAAGTATCACTACTAGGTACATAAGCCTCAGGTTGATAATAATCATAATAGCTAACAAAATATTCAACATGATTATTAGGAAACAACTCTTTAAACTCAGCATATAACTGCCCAGCTAAAGTCTTATTATGAGCAAGTACTAACGTAGGTTTATTAACTTCCTTAATTACATTAGCTATTGTAAAAGTTTTACCAGTACCAGTAGCTCCTAATAACACCTGCTCTTTTTTACCAGATTTAATACCTTCTACCAAAGTTTTTATCGCTTCTGGTTGATCGCCAGAAGGCTCGTACTTTGATACTAATTCAAACATAGAAATCACCTCTATCTAAATCTAAAATAATATAACATTTATTCATAACCAAAACAACATAAAAAAAAGAAATAAAATACCACCATATTATTATTCCTCATTTTATCATTTTTTATTAAATACATATGTAGCATTAGTATTTATATTTACAACCTCAAATTTAGTATAGTCATTAAGAAAAAAGCCATACCAAGGATTTTGAGATTTAGTAGGTTTACCTTCTTTACCATCAATACAAACTTTATCATAATTAATATCAAACACTACTAAATTTTCCAATGAATAAGCAGAATTACTAATTATTTTTTTATTAATTGTTGCCTCTGTAATACCAAACTCTTTTAAATCATTAACCAAATATTTTAGAGCATATTCGCCCATAAATACTTCAAATTCTCCAGAAAAATAATTATCATTATAATCATTCTGTTTTTTATACCAACCGATAGTCTCTTCTCCAAATTTCAACTCAGAACTATCAACACCTATCCAAGTAGTATTCATTACATATAGAGCACTTTGTCTCTTTATCGTATCTATCTCATCTACTTTAGCTTGAGAATACTCACTTAACATAACATCATCTATCTTAACATTAGAATAATTAATTCCTAAACTTGCTAATTTTTTAGTTGAATTCTCTACAATTGTTTCCTCAGCTCCCAATATTTCTATATAATTTCTTATATTCTCACCGTTAATTTGAATTTCTAATTCATCAACTAATTGACTACTAATAAATTCATTGGCATCTATTGAAAGATATCCATTTATATATTTCTGTACGAAATAATCAACATTATCTATTTGAAAAGAATATGTTCCCATATAGTTTAACTCAAGTTCACCATATTCTTCATCAGCATAAATTATAGGAGTATCTGTCACATACTCAACTTCATCATAAGTAGACAAATTAACAAAATAATATTTATAAGAATCTCCATTACTGGCCTTTTTTATTTTATGCTCTCCCTTACGATAAACATCATATACACCATTTTCATTAACTCTAATAAATGCTTGGTTTTTGCCTACTTTTACTTTAACACCTTTTTTATTTATTTCTTTAGTATCATTACTACCAACTGTAAATACTAAATCTTTGCCAGAATAATCTAACTTAACAGTACCACACCCTGTTAATAAGAAAGAACATATTAACAATAAGAATAAATATTTCCTTACACTATCCTTCATAGTATACACCTACTCTATCATATATATTATACCCTATAAAGAAAATCAAAAAAAGAACATAAGCCATCTTTATGTTCTTTTTACACTCAAACCAAGTATTATTCTTAATCTCCGTAATCTACACCATCAATTCTTTCAAACTCTGGCTCTTTATATCCATCAGGTATATCAACAATACCATAACTATCTTCATCAACAAGACTTTTTACTTCTAAATCCTCAGATAACTTTAAACCTTTCTCATTATAATAAATACTTCCCTTAACAGATATTTCTTCTCCTTCACTTAGATGACTATATAAATAGTTTTGTACTACTATTTCATATTCATCGTCTCCATCAAAACAAATAATTACATATACCTTACTAGTACCTTCTTTTTTTATCTTTTTACTATCAACAACTGATGTAAACTCAATATTTTTTCTATAACCAGCATCAATTTTTATTAAATCAGAAGAACTTAAATCAGCATATTCATTTTTATTAAAAAAAACATTATAAATATAAACAATTAAAACAACAAAAGTAAATACTATAACAATTCTTAATACAAAATCTAAAATTTTATTCTCAGATTTTTCTTTATTGTCAGTTTTATCCTTATTCATATAATCACTTCCTATATTTTATCTACAATATTATCCATACTTTTTACTATTTTATTTTCTTTTATAAGTCCACGAACATTAGTTAAAGGATAAATATTAGTGTTAGGAAAAATTATAGTACCTGGACATAATACACTATTACAACCAACTTCTACTTTATCTCCCATAATTACACTAAACTTTCTTAATCCAGTATCAATAACCTTTTCATCAAAAATAATCTTAATATTTTTTTTGTCACTTTTTACATTTGAACAAACAACTCCACAACCTATATGTGCAAATTCCCCCAAAACAGCATCACCTACATAATTAAAATGTGGACATTGAACATTATTGAAAATAATAGCATTTTTCACTTCAGTGCTATTTCCTATAACTGAATTTTCTCCAATTATTGCATTCCCCCTTATATACGCACAATGTCTAATTTCTGCGCCATTACAAATAATTGTTGGTCCTTTAATGCAAGCACTTTCTTCTATTCTGGCATTTTTATGTATAAAAACATTATCCCCATAATTAATATAATCATCACCTAGTAAAGGAATCGTATTTAATATAAATTCATTTATTAAAGGTAATACTTCCCATGGATGATTAACTTTATCAAATAATCCTTTTGCAATAGTAGCTTCTAAGTTTAAAAGACCATCATATGTTTTTAACATATTACCACCTTATTTCTCATTTATATTTAAGATTCTTTTTTTACATACTTTTTAACAATATCAGGTATTATAGTATTTCCTCTAGAAGCATATAAGAAATATTCATCACATTCAACGTTTTGATTAACAATTCTATAAACCTTTGTATAAAAATCAGACATATCATAAACAATAAAAACATACATATCAAGTTCATTATTTTCTAAATATTGTTTTAGTTTTTCTATTATATCCAAAACAACAGAATCATTCTTTTCCATACATTCAACTTGTATATATGAACAATGTATTTTATAACCATCATAATCATATTTTTTTAATCCATTAAACATTACATCTTCAAGATTATCCAAATTAGTTAAAGAAAGTCCTTCCCTATACATTTGATCATAATCAAAATCATATTTGGTACACATTTCATTCACCCAACTAATATCAGATTTTCTCGTCTTCGAAGAATGAAAAGACACAGTATCAACAAAAGTAGCTAAACAAGCTAATTCAATATCTTTCTTCTTTAAAATATCCAAATTATCTAAAGCAATAATACATGCTGTAGAGCTAGACTTTTCATTTTTATAATACTTAACATTAAGTTTATCTTCTGTAGGATGATGATCTATTATTGCAACTATTTCTCCCGGCACATCTCTATCATGATGATCAACTAATATATAGTCAGCATCTTTATCTTCTAAATCTCCAAAATAAGTATTAACATCTACTTTATAACGTTTACATATATCAAAAGTATCTTGACTAACTTTTTTATCTGGTATCAAAAAAGAACAATCATATCCTTTAATTTTCATTATCTTCTCAAGTAAATAACCACTAACTATGCAATCAACATCAGGATTTGCATGTCCCAAAATAATATATTTCATACTATCACCTATACACTAACCATTATACCATATAATCTAATATAACTTTGATTCTTTTAAAATAGTATTTAAAATTTCATTTTCTGTTAAATCAAATTTATCTCTTAAAATACCTACAATATTTTCTTGAATTATAATAAAATATTTTGTTTCAAATTTATTGTAATATATTTCATCTTTAATTATCGCATATAAATTGACTATTTCTTCTAAAGACATATAAGAAACAAACAAAGATAAATCTTTTTTATTACTTAATACAACATTAATATTTCGTCTTAAATAACTAACGACTTTTTCATTAACAGCTTTATAAACATCATTAATTGTAGGAAAGATAGTACTTATATTTTTAAAGTCTCTATATCCATTTTTTAAAATAACAGTCTTAGCAGTATTAACAACTTCTTGATAAACCAAATCATCAACATTATTTAACTTTTCAAAAGTATTATTAATTAAATCTTCATACATTTTAACTTTTCTTTTAGTTCCATATGCTTCAATAGTAAGATTAGCTAATGTTTTTAATACTGAAGTAGCATCTTCATATTCGATAATTTCAATATAAATATAATCCAGCAAATCTTTAGCTATTTTAAATATTTTTTCTACTGGAAAAGTAATATCTACATTTTTTTGAGATAGTAAAACCATATTTCTATCAATTTCAAACATACTTTTAATGTATATTCGTCTCTTTTTTTCAAAAGAAGAATAGTCTTTTTTATCTTCTAAAAATTTAAGACTTTTATGTTTATATAACATCTCATTATATAAAGCAACTTCACATTCAAATGATTCCTTATCAAGTAACATTTTATTATCTGTAATCAAAATATTAGAATAATATTTACCATCTTTACCTTCACTAAATACTAAACTCTTAACTAAATTATTATTACAAGTAGCGTTATTATCTTTAAGTTTAATTTTCTTTACTACATCTTCTAAGTTTTCATTTTTCTTAGCTTTAACTTTATTGAAATCAATATACAAATTTAAATATAGTTGTAAAATATCACGTAAACTAGAACAATCTCCTAATTGAAGTAATATTTTTTTTATCATCTTATCAGAAATAGAATCACTCAATCCCTCAATTTTATTTTTATTTTCAACTATTAAAGATTGTACACTTTTTAAAGAACTTTTTTTATTTTCTATTTTATACAACTTATCAAGATTCTTTTTGATTTTATCTAAATGTCTAGCATTATTTGATACACTAATAATATTATTCCAATTTAAAGACAATGAATCGTAAAGAAATTCAGAATAATCATTAACATAATTCAAATTAAAAATAAACAAATTGTCTATTATCTTATTTTCAATAATATCAATATTCCTTTCACTAGACATAAAATCACCATCAATTATATAATATCACAATTATCTAATTACTTAAAATCACTTCTAATTATATTAGCAATATCTCCTTCTCTTAAATATTTAATATTACCATTATCAACTTTAATAATGGTAGAAGGTAAAGCAACAATTTCTCCACCATCATAAATATAATCAATCTTATTTAAAAGTTCGTCTTCAAGCATAGCAATTGAAGTAGCAGTATCATTTTCAGATATATTAGCACTAGTCGAAACTAAAGGAACTCCCAATTTATCAATTAATCTAACAATTTCTTCATTATCAGGCAATCTTATTCCCACATATTCTCCATTATTATTAATTAAACCATTAACTAACTTACTTTTTTTAAATAATATAGTTAATCTACCAGGCCAATATTTTTCAATTATTTTTTGCTCTAATTCATTTATTTTATCAACATATTTAGTTAGCATATCCAAGTCAGATATCATAATAATTAATGGTTTATCATACGTTCTCTTTTTTGCATCAAAGACTTTCCTTATAGCATTATCGTTAGTAGCATCTGCTATTATTCCATAAACAGTATCAGTAGGTATAATAGCTAACCCACCATTCTTTATTACTTTCTCCAATTTATCAATATCCATATATACCACCAACTATATATTATCAAATACAGAAAAAAAAGACTAGCTAGTTAGTCTTTCTTATAAATCAAGATATTCTCGAGGTCCAACCAATATAATATTATCTTCACTGTCCAAAAACATTGAAGCTAAAAAAGTTAAATTAGCAAAATCTCCTTCATTATCTTTTTTATCAATAGCATGAACACAAGTATTACCATCATCTAAACATAAATAATCAACATGTATCAAATAAGAATCAGCATATGTTGTTCCTCTAAACTTATACTTACCGTTATTATCAATTAACTTAATAGAAAAACTTCTTAGATTATCTTCATCTAACATTTCATTACTAATCAAATATTCTTTTAATTTTTCAGTATACTGTTGAACTAAATACTCATAATAAACACCTGTATTTTTAAAATATTCTATATCATAAACTTCATTATATTTATTAATTTTAACATATAAATTAACATTATTAGTATCATAATATTCTTTCTCAGTTTTAAAACAAGTTACACTATCATTTTTACAAGAATAAGATAAATTAACCAAGTAATCACTTCCACCTTCATCATTATCCCCATCAACAATATAAGAAACAACATTAAATTCATCAAGTTTCTCTTCATCTAACATTTTATTCTCTCGTGCATAATCTACTAATTTTTCATAAACAAAGTTAGTAAAATCTATTTTTGTTTCTTCAGTACAAGTTTTATAAAGAACACTTCCAACATATTTTTCACCACTTTTACAATATAAAACTTTATAACCTATTCCTGAAAATAAAGTACCATTTTCAACAGATTTCTCTATAGCAAAAATTGGCTTAGCTTCAAAGTAATTAACCCTGCAAAAGTCAAACACAAAGACACTTAAAATTACAAGAATAACAACCACTGCTAGTGTAATTTTTCTATGTTGTTTCTTTAATCTTAAAAATTCCTTTTCAACAGATGCTTTATTATTCACATCAACCCCATAAAAAATGTTTTCTGGTGTTTCCATCGGTTTCTTATCTATAATCTTCATAAAACAAACCTCTATTCTAAATTAATTATATCATCAATTAATAAAATAACAAATAAAAAGAGGTTTAACCTCTTCTCTGTAAATTATACATAATCTCACTAAATAAATTAGAAATACAAGTAAGTATAGACATAATCCAAGTATAAGGAACAACCTTCATAACACTCTTCATATTTAAAACTTCCTTCTTTTCAAATTCATTAATATTATTTAAAAATAACTCAGATTCTTTAACTACCTTAAATTCAAGTGGTAATTCAACTAATCTAAATAATAAAACACATCCCAATAATAATGAAGATAATTCAATAATTTGAAAGTCTTGTAAAAATAATCCTAAAATAAATAATAAAAAAGCAACATAGTTAAGAAATATTATAAAAGGATTAATTGAAAAGAAAAATTTTATAAATTTGTTATCGTTTTTATCTAATACAGCATATGTACTTATTTTAGCTGCAATAACTGCTGCTATAACATTTTCCCCATGATATACATCAGTAGATAGTCTTATTACTTTCTGATTATAGTCAAAATGATCTTTAAACTTGCCCTTAACTTCAACTATATACATATTTTTTAAATCATTATCATCTAATATTTTACGAGCAATCTCAAATCCACTTAATTTATTTTTTAAATTATTTTCTTTATATTTTCCATATGTAACAGAAATAATACTATATGCTAAACAAGGAATCAAAAGCATTATCAAAAATATAATTACATTTTCCAATAATATCACCTAAATAATCTTTCTTAAAACAAGTTCTGCTCTCATTTTATCAGCATTTTCAAAATCTTTATTATTTCTATATTCTACCCATTTGTTGTAGATTTCTTTATCTTCACCAGATAATTCAATAAATTCATATTCTAATCCTAAAACATAATTAATTAACATAATCTTATCATAAGTATCTATAAAATCTTCTTTAGCTCTTAACTTAGTATTAAGCTCTTTTACTAACTCTAGTAAATAAGTAATTAAGTTAGATGTATTAAAGTCTTCATCCATTATTTCATTAATTTTCTCATCTTGTTTAATTTTACCAACTTCTAATTCTTTTAATTGAACTTCTAAATTAGCTTGTTTTAAAGCATTATAAACTTTATCATTTATAGTAGAACATTCTTTAAATAATACATCAGTAAAGTCAAATGGTAATCTATAATTTGTCTTTAATATACTTAGTCTAATAACATTAGCGGGATGCTTTTCTAACAATTCATGAGCAGTAATGAAATTACCTAAGCTCTTACTCATTTTTACCCCATTAACCATTACATGACCATTATGCATCCAATAATTAGCTAAACTAGTTCCACATGCTGCTTCGCTTTGAGCTATTTCATTTTCATGATGTGGGAATTTCAAATCTACTCCGCCACCATGAATATCAATTTTATCGCCAAATAATTTATTAATCATTACAACACATTCAGTATGCCATCCAGGTCTACCAGCTCCCCAAGGTGAATCCCAAGTAATTCCTTCTTTTGTTTTTTTCCATAAAACAAAATCATATGGATTTTCTTTATTTTCATCTACTTCTATTCTATTACCAGCATTTAGTTCCTCAACAACCTGTTTACTAAGTTTACCATAATCTTCAATTTTACCTACTCTAAAATATACATCATCACCACTTTGATAAGCATATCCTTTGTCCATAAGCAATTGAATATATTCAATTATTTCATTCATAGTTTCTGTAACTTTTGGTCTGTAATCAATATCTAAACAGTTAAGAGCCTTAACATCATCCAAATATATCTTGATATACTTCTCAGTTAACTCTTTTTCTGTAATACCAGCTTCTTTAGCCGCCTTGATTATTTTATCATCAACGTCAGTAAAGTTACTAGCATACTTAACATCATAACCACGATACTTAAAGTATCTATAAACCATATCAAAGATAATAACTGGACACATATTACCAACATGAGCATAACTATATACTGTTGGTCCACAAACATACATATTTATTACTCCGTCTTTCATTGTGTTAAATTCTTCTGTTTTTCCACTTAAAGTATTAAATATTTTCATAAAACTTTCTCCCTCCAATTAATATCTAAGTTGACCCTATCATATCACAAATAATCAAATAAAAAAATACTAATAATTAGTATTAATTATATTTAAATATAAAGATTCAATATCAATATCCATCGATAATAAAATATTATAAGCTATGCAATCATCATCAGTAAGAATTTTAACCATAGCTTCATAAATATTATCACAATTATTTTTTATACTTCTTAATATAGGAGTATATAAAATGTATTCACTTTCCTTATAAGAAGTACCTATTATTCTTAATACATTCTTTTTAAATTCATCATAAGTAAGAATGCTATTACTATATTTTTTTAAATAAGCCAGTACAAAATGCTCTGTACCAACATATGGATGTTTTAACTCTACCATTTCTTTTTCTGCTAATAAAAACAATTCGTCCATTATATCACCTAATTAATAATATGAATTAAATCAAAAAAAATAATCCACTAGCCTAGCTAGTGGTTTTTCTCTGACGCCTATAAGGC
>CAZJHG010000026.1:0-18658 GCA_964545885.1 uncultured Muribaculaceae bacterium
GGATAAGAGACCCATATCGTTTACTTACAAGTCGTGCTGAGTTTAGGCTCCTTTTACGTAGCGACAATGCCGATTTAAGACTAAGAAGAAAAGGCTACGAAGTAGGTTTAATATCTGAGGAACAATTAAACAGACTAAATAAAAAAGAAGAAGAAATAGAATCTATTCTAGAATATATGAAACAGACTAAACTAAAAATCACCTCTGAAGTAAAATCTTCGTTTGAAAAAAATAATTATCAAGTACCATCCTCATCACTAAGTTTAGAACAATTAATAAAAAGACCTGAAATTAATATGGAATTTTTAAGTACTTTAATTGAGATACCATATACAAAGGAAATTCAAAATCAGGTAGAAATAAACTTAAAATATGAAGGATACATAGCTAAAGCTTATAAAGAAGCAGAAAAAATGTTAAAACTAGAGAAAAAACAAATCCCAGCAGATATAGATTATGATAAAGTTACTAATATTGCTAGTGAAGCAAGGCAAAAATTAAAAGAAGTTAGACCAACAACAATTGCCCAAGCTATTCGTATTAGTGGAGTAAATCCAGCAGATATTTCAATATTGTCTGTATATTTAAAAAAGGAATATGGTAAAGATGAATAAAGAAGAATTTATAACAAAAGTCGAAGAACTAGGAATAAAAATTAACGATGAACAAATTAAACAATTAGACATATATTGTAAATTTCTATTAGAGTACAATAGTCATACTAACTTAACAGCTATCAAAGAAGAAGACCAAGTTTATTTAAAACATTTCTACGACTCATTAACATTTATAAAAGCAATAGATATAACTAAATACAATAATCTTCTGGATATTGGTACTGGTGCTGGCTTTCCAGGCATGGTTTTAAAAATTGTATTTCCTAATTTGAAAGTAACATTATTGGATTCAAACAATAAAAAAATAAACTTCTTAAAAGAATTATCAAAAAAACTAGAATTAGATAAGATAGATTTTTACCATGGCAGAGCAGAAGAGTTTTGCCAAAATAATCGAGAAAAATTTGATATTGTAACAGCACGAGCTGTAAGTAATATGACTACATTGACAGAATTGTGTCTACCTTTAGTTAAAATTAACGGCTATTTTATAGCTCTTAAAGGTTCAAATAAAGAAGAGTTAAATGAATCAATTTATGCAATTGAAAAACTAGGAGGATTCATAGAAAATACTATCAATTTCAAGCTCCCATTCGATAGTGGAGAAAGAAATATAGTGAAAATTTTAAAGCGAAAAAACACTCCAAAAGAGTATCCAAGACGATATGAAAAAATAGTTAAGACCCCATTGAAATTAAATGGGAAATAATGTATTATTAATAATAGGAAAGACTAATAAAAAAAGGGGCTGATCAAGCATGAATTTAGAATCAGGAGTACTACAAGTACACATAGAGGACATAATTCCTAACAGATTCCAACCAAGATTAAATTTTGATGAACAAGGTTTAAAAGAATTATCAGATTCAATAAAAGAACACGGAATAATCCAACCCCTAGTATTAAGAAAATTAGGAGATAAATTTGAGATAATTGCAGGAGAACGCCGTTACAAAGCAGCTCAAATCGCAGGACTTACTACAGTACCAGCAGTTATAGCTAATATAGATGATAATAAATCAGCTGAAGTAGCATTAGTAGAAAATGTTCAACGAAGAGATTTAACTGCAATAGAAGAAGCTCGTTCTTATAAAAATTTACTTGATAAAGGATATTTAACTCAAGAACAATTAGCAAAAAGAATGGGATTATCTCAGCCAGCAATAGCTAATAAATTAAGACTGTTAAATTTAGATGAAGAAGTACAACAAGCGCTTTTAGAAGAAAGAATTTCAGAAAGACACGCGAGAACTTTATTATCTGTTAATGATAAAGCAGAACAAAGAGAATGGCTACATAGAATTATCAATGAAAGACTGACTGTACGCCAATTAGATATTGAATTAAAAAAGATAAAGGAAGCAAATGGTGAAACAGATACAGGTGATGTCCCATTAGTATCAGCAACTCCTAGTATTGAAGATATAAAAGCAAATGCAATGGATATTAAAGAATTTAATAAACCAACACCACCTAAACAAGAACCAGAAACATTAGAAACATTAGATTTTATAACTGAAGAACAACAAACTTCTCCAAGTCCATTTAATAATCCAATATCAAATAATAACGGATTTACAACAGCAACCTCAGTTCCAGAATTTAATATTGCAACTCCAAACTCAGCAAGTACTTTTATGCCTGTTGATAATGTTGTAAATTCAAATGATAACAGTAGATTCTTTGATATAAATACTTTAACTCCATCAATTCAACCAGAACCGATGTCTAATATACCTTCGAATCTATCAAGTAATACAAACGGCTTAGAAATCTTTGATTCACCAGATGAAACTAATACATTCATAACAATGCAAAAAGAGCCAGAGCAACCAGATTTTATGTCTGCTCAAAATGAAAAACCATTTTTTGAACCTGTTAATAACACTTTGAATAATGATTTTGAATTAAACCCTAATAATAAATTCTTTGTTCCAGCAACAGAAAACGCTCAAGAAGTAACAATCGAATCAGAGCAAGAAAAAGTTGTAGACCCAATGGCAATGGTTGATAAAATATCTTCTGGATATAAAGAAAATCAATTACCTAGTGCTACTATGAGTTTAAAAGATGCGATAGCAACCATTAGAAAATCTATCGAAGGCTTAGGAGAAAAAGGATTCTTTATAGACGTTGAAGAAATTGATTTTGAATCAAACTATCAAATTACTATGAGAATTTATAAAGACTAAAAAACAGCTATTAATTAGTTGTTTTTTTCACTAAATACATATTCAGTATCTATATTATTATATTCACTACCATTTACATAATAAAAAATGGTAGTTTTTTCTTGTTTATCTGTAACTTCTCCAGTAATAGCGTTCAATGGTATCCCAATAACATTATTAGGTATATCATACCATTTTTTTTCGATATTCATATTTTCTACAGTATCCACCCAAATATTCTTAGAAATTGTTCCGTCTTTCACTTCTAATTCGCCATTATCGTCATATCCGTTCCATACCAGCATTAAAATATTAGCATTATATCCAACCATCCAACAATCTGTTCCAGATGATCCGGTTTTTATTGCATATTTATCTGATATTTTAGAAGCTATACTCATAACAGTTGGGGTATTATAATCAATAAATGCTGAATTATAAGTCGAAGTCATCATTTCGTTAAGAATAAAAGTATATGATTCATTTAGTACGAGTTCGTCTTTTTTATCTTTTTGATACAAAATATTGCCATTCATATCTTCAACTCTTTCAATAAATGTTATGTTTCTTTTATATCCGCCACTAGCTAAAGTAGTATAACCTCGTGCAAAGTCAATCATTGAAAGTTCTGAAGTTCCTAAAGCTAAAGAGGGTAAAGGAACCAATTCTTCTTGAATTCCCATTCTTTTGGCGGTATTAACTAATACATTTTCTCCTAAGAATAAATGAGTCTTAACAGCATAAATATTATCTGAGTATGCAAGAGCAGCCGCCATAGTAATATTTTTGTTAGCATATTTATTATTATAATTAGCCGGGGAATAACTCTGATTGTTAGAAAACATAAAAGTAGTTGGTTCAGATAAAAAAGTAGAACTAGATACCATACCATTTTCTAAAGCAGCATAATAAAGAAATGGTTTTATAGCTGATCCGACTTGTCTTTTAGAACTAATTGCTCGATTATATTGGCTTACAGTATAATCTTTACCTCCAGTTAAAGCCATTACAGCGCCAGTATTAGGATTAATTATAACACTAGCAACTTGCATATTAGAATTATTCATATGTTTATTTATATTGGCCTCTAATAATTTTTGAGTTTCCATATTAAGAGAAGTATATATTTTTAAGCCCCCAGAATCAATTAAAGAACTAGGTATTTCATCTAAACTTTCCAATTCATCATAAACAGCATCTTGATAATACATTAAGGTATTTAAACTATTTTCGTCATCTTTACCAATAATCTCTATATTATCAAAATTCAAATTATTATAGATAGTTTCACTGATAACATTATTATTAAGCATTAAATTTGCTACAACATTAGCTCTTTCTACTGATAAATTAAAATTAGTAACTGGATTATATTTATTAGGAGCTTTAGGAATTCCCGCTAATATAGTTGCTTCTTCTAAACTAAGTTCATTAGCACTTTTATTAAAGTAAAATTGACTGGCTTTTTCTATTCCGTAATTTCCTTGACCAAAGTTAATAGTATTTAAATATCCTTCCAGAATTTCATCTTTACTATAATGAACTTCTAATCTTAAAGTTAAAAAAGCTTCTTCTATCTTTCTTTCCCAAGTTTTATCAAAATCTAAGTACATATTTTTTATATATTGTTGGCTTATTGTAGAAGCTCCTTGTACAATAGAACCATTTTTAATATTAGTATACAAAGCTTTAATAATACGCAGAAAATCAAAGCCATAATGTTTATAAAAATTTTTATCTTCAGTACTAAGTACTGCATTAATTAAATCAGGAGATATTTCCTCTAAAGATACCCATTCATTATTTCCAGACCCCTGGTAAATTAATTCTTCATTATCATCATAAAAATAAAATTGATTAGCATTTTTAATATCTAAAGTAGGACTAAGATAAGCATATCCATATAAACAGATTAATCCTAACATTCCAATAATAAATAATATTATTAATAGCTTAAATATTTTTTTTAAAAGTTTCATATTAACACCCTTTATATAGTATTAATTAAAATTCATAAAATATAAGTGCAAACTTAAGTATATTATGTTATAATCACAAACAAAAAGGGACAAGATACTATGAAAAAATTTCTAACATTAAATTTATATAAAAAATATCGGTTATCAAACGAGTATAAAAATATTAAAGCTATTGAAAAAGATGGTGAGTACATATTTTCTTTAGATGGAGTGAAAACTATTATCGGAGAAACTCGGTTCACAAGAGAAAATAATGAATTTAAATTTGTACTAGATATAAAAGAAAGGAACTGTACATATTACTTAAAAGAAAAAAATATGTCTTTTGATATAGAAGTCGAAAAAGTAATGTATAAAAAAGACAAAAATAATATAATATTAGAGTATAAAATATCTAGTGATGAAGAAATTTTTAAAATAGAAATAATTGTAAAGGATGATATAAATGAGTAGTTTTATAGAAAAACAAGAAGAATATATAAAAAATAAAATTAAAGAATGTGGTTATGAAGTAGAAGAAGTTGTTCTTAATGTTTCATCTCGTCCTGAATTTGGAGATTATCAATATAATGGTGCTATGGGAATGGCTAAAAACTATGGTAAAAATCCAAGAGAAATCGCTAATGAAATAGTAGAATGTATAAAAAAAGACAATAAATATAAAGATATTAATATTGCAGGACCTGGTTTTATAAACATCACTTTTAATGATGAAGAACTAATTAATCACATAAATGAATTAAAAGACAATATTAATTTAAATTATGAAAATGCTAATCCTAAAACAATCTTTATGGATTATGGTGGAGCTAATGTAGCAAAGGCCTTGCACGTAGGACATTTAAGAAGTGCCAATATAGGAGAAGCTCTAAAAAGACTAGCAGTAGCATTAGGTAATAATGCAATAGCAGATGCTCACTTAGGAGACTGGGGCCGTCCAATAGGTCTTGTTATGACTGAATTAAAACATAGACAACCAGAACTTCCTTACTTCGATGAAAACTTCGAAGGTACTTATCCAGAAGAATCACCAGTAACTAATGATGATTTAATGGAAATATATCCATATGCTAGCACAAAAGCTAAAGAAGATGAAACTTATATGGAAGAAGCTAGGGAAATAACAGCAAAATTCCAAGAAGGTGATAAAGGTTTAATGGCTTTATGGCATCATATTATGAATGTATCTAAAGCTGATATAAAAAGAATATATGATAGATTAAATACCACATTTGAAGTATGGGAAGGTGAATCAGACGGAAATCAATATATCCCAGAAATGTTAGAATACTTAGAATCAAAAAATATGGTTGAAGACTCTCTCGGTGCTAGAATAATTGAAGTAAAAGAAGAAAAAGACGATCACGAAGTACCACCTTTATTACTTGTAAAGTCAAATGGTTCTGCATCTTACGAAACAACAGATTTAGCTTGTATTTGGGAAAGAATGAAATTATTTAATCCAGATGAAATATGGTATTTAACAGATGCGAGACAATCCCTTCATTTTGAACAAGTGTTTAGAGCAGCTAAAAAATCTGAAATAGTTAATGAAGACACTAAACTAGAATTTATTCCATTTGGCACTATGAATGGTGCTGATGGTAAGCCATTTAAAACAAGAGATGGTGGAGTAATGACATTAGAGGCACTACTAGATTTAGCTCAAGTAGAATGTGAAAAGAAAATTTTACCTAATATTGTAGGAAAAGAAAGAGAAGAAATAGCTGACAAAGTATCAGTAGCAGCAGTTAAATATGCTGACCTTATTCCATATAGATTAACTGATTATAACTTTGATCCTATTAAATTTAGTGATTTACAAGGTAAAACAGGGCCATATTTATTATATTCAACTATTAGAATGAAATCTTTATTAAAAAAGGCTGAAGAAGCAAAGATAAGCTTTAAAAAGTATAATATAATAAATAGTAAAATAGATAGAGACGTAATAATATGTTTGTTAAACTTAAGAAGTACTTTAACAAAATCAATAACAGTAAAATCATTAAATGATATAGCTGAATATTTATATAAAATAACTAACTTATATAATAATTTTTATTCAAATAATCATGTTTTAACAGAACAAAATAAAGAACTTCAAGAGTCATGGCTAGTATTAACAAAAGTAATTTATGATAACAATTTAAAATTATTAAATATACTAGGTATAAAAGTACCAGAAAAAATGTAATTTTTAAAAATATTAAAAAATTAAAATTTAGTATTGCTATAAACAAAAAAATATGTATAATGGTGTCTAGTGAATTATTTTGGAGGTCATTTAAATGAAATTAAAAGATTTAACTCAAGCAGACTTAGAGGCAATGTCATATGATGATATTGCAGAATTAATAATAAAAGAAACTAATCGTCAAATGAAAATTAATGAACTATTCAAAGAGGTATGTTCTTTATTAAATTTATCTGAGGATGAATTTATAGATAAATTACCAGCATTCTTCGATGTATTATCAACAGATCAAAGATTTATCATGCTAGAGAATGGGTTATGGGACTTAAAAACTAAACATTCAGTAAAAGTAGTTGTTGATAATGACGAAGAGGAAGATATTGAAGAAGATTTAGATTTAGAAGATTTTGAAGAAGACGAAGACCAAGAAGAAAAAGATATCTTTGCAGAAGATAACAATGACGACGATTTAACTGATGATGACGATGATCTAAAAGATTTAGTAATAATTGATGAAGACGAAGAACAAATGGTTTAAAATCATTTGTTTTTTACTAACTTGTGATATAATACAAAACGAAAGGCGTGAAACTATGTTTGAAAGACTAGAAGCTATAAAAGAAAGATACGAAATATTAACTGATGAATTATCTAAACCAGAAGTGTTAGGAGATTATAATCAACTAAAGAAACTATCAAAAGAACAAAAAGATTTAGAAGAAACATACAATAAATACAAGGAATATAATAAGGTAGTTAATAATATAGAAGAAGCTAAAATGCTAATAGATGACCCAGAAATGGGAGAAATGGCTAAAATGGAATTAGAAGAAAGTACTGCTAGAAAAGAAACTTTAATCAGTGAATTAGAAATACTTCTTATCCCAAAAGACGAGAATGATGATAAAGATATCATTATGGAAATAAGAGGAGCAGCTGGTGGAGATGAAGCAAACATCTTTGCTGGTGATTTATTTAGAATGTATTCTCGTTATGCTGATAAAGTAGGATGGAAAATAGAAGTAATTAACTCAGAATCAGGTACAGCTGGCGGCTTTTCTCAAATTGAAGCTAAAATAAAGGGAGAAAATGTTTATTCAAAATTAAAATATGAATCAGGTTCTCACAGAGTTCAAAGAATTCCTGTAACTGAGTCAAATGGTCGTATTCAAACATCTACTGCTACAGTACTTATAATGCCTGAAGTAGAAGATGTAGAAATAGAAATAAATCCAAATGACTTAAGAATAGATACATTCTGTGCAACAGGTCATGGAGGTCAAGGAGTTAATACAACACCATCAGCAGTGCGTATAACACATTTGCCAACTAATACAGTTGTAACATGTCAAAACGAACGAAGCCAAATTCAAAATAAAGCTCAAGCTATGGAAGTATTAAAAGCCAGACTATATCAAGCTGCTCAAGAAGCCCAAGATGCCGAAGTAGGTAGTGAAAGAAAAAGTAAAATAGGTACTGGAGATAGATCAGAAAAAATAAGAACGTACAACTATCCGCAAAACAGAGTTACTGATCATCGTATTGGATTCACCACTAATACTTTAGATAGAGTAATGGACGGAGCATTAGACGATATTATCGAGGCACTAATTACTGAAGATTTACAAAGAAAATTAAAAGGTGAATAATTATCATAATGAAAAACTAATTCATAATGGAATTAGTTTTTTTAGAAAGAAGTTTTAAAATGAATGATATAGAATATTTAAAAAAATACCTCCATCCAGAAGATGATTTGAAAAAAGCTATTGATAGATTAAAAAAAGGTGAGCCAGTTCAATACATTGTAGGGGATGTCGACTTTTATGGAAACATAATAAAGGTAAACAAAAATGTCTTAATACCTCGTAGAGAGACTGAAGAACTAGTAGAAAAAACTCTGGAAAAAATAAAAAAATTATTTCCCATGGGAAATATTAATATCCTAGAAATTGGTACTGGTAGTGGATGTATTCCAATAACCATAAAAAAGCAATTACCAAGTAGTCAAATCACTGCTGTTGATATTTCCCAAAGTGCATTAGATATTGCTATTGATAATTCAAATAGCAATAAAACAGATATTAATTTTATTCTTAGTGATTTATTTGAAAATGTCTTTGGGAAATATCATTGTATAATAAGTAATCCCCCTTATATAAAAGAAAATGAAGAAATAATGGATATTGTAAAAAACAATGAACCCCACCTTGCCTTATATGCTCCTAACAATGGGCTATACTTTTACGAAGAGATTTTAAAACAAGCATCAACTTACTTAGAAAAAAAATTTATAATAGCATTTGAAATAGGAGAAACACAAGGTCGGGAAATAATTAATATTGCCAAAAAATATTTCCCAACAGCCAATATAACATTAGAAAAAGACCTTCAACACTTGGATAGATTTATATTTATAGTTAATGAATAAAATAAAATAAAATCACCCAATATTAACTTAGGTGATTTTTATATGAAAAAAATAATATACATAATGTTGATAATAATGGTGATGATACTGTGGATAAGTTGTAAAAAAGAAAATGTAATTCCTGAAGAAAGCATTAGATTTAGAATAATTGCTAATAGTAATAGCACAATAGACCAAAGCACTAAGTTGTTAATAAAAAAAGATTTAGAAAAGAATTTGTTCACTATAATAGAAGAATCTAAGTCGATTGAAGAAACAAGAAAACTAGTTAAAGAAAACGAAAATGTCATAAAAAATATTCTCGATAAATATAATGTAGCATATACAATTAACTATGGACAAAATTATTTCCCAGAAAAAAATTATAAAGGAATAATCTACGAAGAAGGAGAATATGAATCTTTAGTTATAACACTTGGAGAAGGTGCGGGAAATAATTGGTGGTGCGTTATGTATCCACCATTATGCCTATTAGAATCAACTAACGATAATAGCGAAATAGAATACGAATTTTACTTAGAAAAAATTATTTCCCAATTAACAACTTAAATGTCAATTAAGTAGTTTAAAATTGACAAAAACATTAATAAATCATATATTAAATTTGAAGAGAAACAAAAGAAATATAAAAAAGAAGTATGAGAGTGATAAAATGAAACAATTAATAATTAATGGCAACAAAGAATTAACAGGAGAGATAAAAATAAGTGGCGCAAAAAATAGTGTAGTAGCATTAATTCCAGCAGCTATTTTATCTGATGAAGAAGTTACATTATATAATGTTCCCAACATATCAGATACAAACTCATTAATTGACATAATAGAGTTATTAAATGGAAAAGTAGAATATAAAGACGAAATAATGAAAATAGATACTCGTAATATTGAAAACAAAGTTGTACCAGAAAGTATGAGTAAAAAATTAAGAGCATCATATTATTTTATGGGAGCTTTATTAGCCAAATATCATTATGCTGAAATCTATTTTCCAGGTGGATGCAATATTGGTTCAAGACCAATAGATTTTCATATTAACGGATTCAAAAAATTAGGAGCAGAGGTTATTATAGAAGGAAATAAATATATATTCAAAGCAAACAAATTAAAAGGAGCAAGAATATATTTAGATTTTGCTTCAGTAGGTGCGACAATAAATATTATGTTAGCAGCAGTAAAAGCTGAGGGAACAACATATATTTCCAACGCCGCCAAAGAGCCAGAGATTGTAAATATTGCAAGCTTACTAAATAATATGGGAGCAAAAATATCTGGTGCAGGAACTAGTGAAATAAAAATTGAAGGAGTTCAAAAACTAGGCAAAGGAGTTATAGATGTAATTCCTGATAGAATAGAAGCAGGAACTTATACTATAATAGGAGCTCTTCTAGGAAAAAATCTTAAAATATCTGGTATTATTGAAGAACATATAGATTCTTTACTATCAAAATTAAAAGAAATGGGAGTACCTTTAGAAATAAATAACAATTCAATTATTATAAGTAAACCCACTGAATATAAACCAATAAATGTAAAAACATTAGTATTTCCAGGATTTGCAACAGATTTAGGTCAACCAATGAGTGTTTTATTAACACAAGCAAACGGTATGTCTATTTTTGAAGAAACAATTTATGAAAACAGAATGGGGCATATAAAATATCTTCAAAAAATGGGAGCAAACATTAGAGTAAATGATAGAACAGCTATTATCGTAGGACCTACTAAACTAAAAGGAGAAGAAGTAGTAGCAACAGACTTAAGAGCAGGAGCATCAATGGTAATAGCAGGTTTAATAGCCGAAGGTACTACTACCATAAATGAAATAGATCATATACTACGTGGATATGAAAATATAGTAGAAAAACTTACAAATGTTGGTGCCGAAATTTTCATAAAAGAAAATGAATAAAAGGTAAAGAAATATTACCCAAATATTTGGCGGAGAAGTTCCAGCAATAAACAATAAGTTCGGAATAACATCGAAAGATATAATAGTTGCAGAAAAAAACATAAAAAAAGTACTATAAATCATAAAGTTACATATAATGCAATATGTAACTTATTTTTTAACATCAATTTGACAAATCAAAAAATATTTGATAAAATCCATATATGTTGTGGTGCATTATCCTAGTCACAAACATTATTTGAAGGTAGGGCTAAAAATCTACTAATTGTGCTTATATGACACTTTGTATATCTGCTTGTCTCGCCCAGATTCGGGTGGATATATGATTTTAGATTTAAGGACATACTATAACGGCATATAGTTCAAGTTCCTTTTATCAGGTTAGAGGTAAAGATAAACAAGCGCATGTCGTGAGTGGTTATGTGGGATAGAAATTGAAAACATAATTGCAAAAGCGAATAAGAATAGTCACTTTGTGTTAGAGAAATTCTCTAGGGTGTATGTATTATAAGGTTTGAAGTGCGGACTAAGTGGTAATCGAGTAATCGAACTGGTAACATTCGGTTGATTCTTTTAAAGAGAAATCGCCAGAGAGTAATCGATGGTAAGAATTAGAGAAATTCAACTCGACCAAAGCCGTAAAATTAATTTATAATATACCATTACAAATTTTTTTTTTGAAAAAAATATATAAGAGGAGAAAAAGATAAAATGAAAAATAAATCAAAGTGGATAATAATTGTTTTCCTACTTTCTTTTATACTTTCAGTGATATTCAGTTGGGTATCAACATCAATAGCGAGTTCATTCAATACTATAATTCTTATAATTATTACATTAATTGTAATTGCTATAGGTATAATGTTTGATATGATAGGTGTCGCAGTATTAACTTGCAAGGAATCAAACCTTCATGCAAAGGCGTCAAAAAAATTAAAAGGAGCTAAACAAGCTGTATCTTTAATAAAAAATTCAACTAAAGTTTCATCAGTATGTAATGACGTAATTGGAGATATATGTGGAATAGTTAGTGGTAGCTTAGGAGCAGCATTAACATTAGACATAATTGGTATTGTTAATATATCTTCAGTAATAGTAACAGTAATAGTAACAGCTACTATCTCATCTCTTACTGTTGGTTTTAAAGCTGTATTTAAAGATATAGCAGAAAAAAATAGCGATTCAATAGTTTTTCTTGTAGGAAAAGTACTTTCCTTATTTAAAAAACAATAAAAACACGTAAAATCATTGAATTTAGCACTTGATAAGTTGAATTCTTATGATATAATACATTAGACGAAGAAAATTACTATGTCTCGAATATGAGATATGGCGGAAGGAGAATAACAATGAGAAAAGATATCCATCCAGAAGTTAAAGAATGCAAAGTAACTTGTGCTTGCGGAGCAACATTTACTACTAAATCAGTAAAAGAAGAAATTCATATTGAAGTATGTAATGAATGTCATCCATTCTATACAGGTAAACAAGGAAAAGCTAAAAAAACTGGAGCAATTGAAAAATTCAATAAAAAATTTGGTTATAACAACGAAGCTGCTTAATAAGCAGTTTTTTTTGTTACAAAAAAGTGCAATCACTTTGCATAAAATAAAAACGTCTTTTTAAATTTTGAATAAATATGTGATATACTATAAACAGGTGATAACTATGGGAAAAATAGGATATTTAATGAAAAGAATAACAAGTATGAATTATGGAAAAATGTTTGATACAATAAATGAAGTTCATGAAAAAAGTAACAAATCAAAAATAACTATCTTTTTTGATATAATTCATTGTGGCTTAAAATATCAAGCTGGATATATGGATTATAAATTGTTTGAAATGTATAAAT
The DNA here is from genome assembly GCA_964545885.1 of uncultured Muribaculaceae bacterium. Lineage (GTDB taxonomy): Bacteria > Bacillota_I > Bacilli_A > RF39 > UBA660 > Coprovivens. The sequence goes on from CAZJHG010000026.1 coordinate 13,160, forward strand.
TAAATGCTAAACAAAGAAAAACTATTGTAACTAGAGGTATAAATAATAGTATTGTAAAAAAATACAACAATCCAGAATACACCAAATATTTTAGTGACAAAATAGTATTTAATAAAAAATTTAATAAGTATCTTTTAAGAGATTGGATGGAAGTTGACGGTACAGAAGAAAATTACGAAAAGTTTAAAGAATTCTGTGAAAAACATCAAAGTATTTTAGTTAAACCTTTATCAGAAAGTTGCGGTAAAGGAGTAGAGGTGTTTAAAGTAAATAAGAAAAATATAAAAGAAGTATATACAAACCTACTTGAAACTAAGAGATATTTAGTAGAAGAAATAGCTGTTCAATGTGATGAAATAGCTAAACTTCATCCAACATCTATAAATACAATTAGAATGGTAACTCTTAATAATGAAATAGTTGCAGCTTTCCTACGTATTGGTAATAATAATGATATTGTAGATAACTTTAATCATGGAGGTTTAGTTGCTCCTATAAATATAGAAACAGGTATAATTGATTATTTAGCAATAGATAAAAAAATGAATATTTATGAAAAACATCCATTAACTAATGAACCTATTTTATGGTTTAAAATACCAAAGTGGCCAAGAATTAAAAGATTTGTAGTTCAAGCTTCTAAAGAAGTACCAGAAGTTGGATATGTTGGTTGGGATGTATGTTTAGGTGTAAAAGACCCGTTTTTAATTGAAGGAAATGAATTTCCTGGACATGATTTATACCAATTGCCTCCTCATAGAACAGATGGTATTGGATTAATGCCAAGATTTGAAAAAGCAATGAATAAAAAAGGAGAAGAAAATAATGAAGATAGCAATAGCAACTGATCATAATGGAGTAAATGAAAAAAAAGAATTAATCAAAATATTAAATGAATACGAATTTCTAGATAAAAGTCCAATAAACACAGATACAGATGATTACCCTGACTTTGCATTCGAAGTGGCAAAATCAGTAGTAAACAAAGAAGCTGAACTGGGAGTTCTTCTATGTGGTACTGGAATTGGAATGAGTATAGCAGCCAACAAAGTAAAAGGAATTCTTTGTGGTCATTGTTCTACAAAAGAACAGGCTCATTTAACAAGAGAACACAACAATGCCAATATAATAGCGTTAAGTTATAAACAAGATATTAATGAATTATCAGAAATGATAAAAGAATTTGTTGAAACAAAACCTAGTACAGAAGAAAGACATTTAAGAAGAGTAAATAAAATCATAGATTATGAGAATGGTGCATACAATGAACTATAAAGCCATAATTTATGTAATCACACTATTTATAAGTATATACGCTTTATCAGGAGTCAATTTTGATGGTTTTATAAAAACAAATAAAGCAATTGAAGCCCGATTATTAGTAATCTTACTTAGCATAGCATCTAGTTATTTAGTAACAAATTTCATAACAGATTTTGTAAGTGTAACCACTATGATAAAAGGATGATTTTATTGAATAAAAAATTAATATACTTCATAGTATTATTAATACCAATTACTATAATTAGTTTCATAATTAAAGAAACTAATTTTATTATGCAAGAAAGTAAACATTCTGTTGATAAAATCAAAGTAATTCTCGATACTAAAGAGCTTGAAATTGATATCGAAGATTATGTAATAGGAGTAGTAGCAGGTGAAATGCCAGCTTTATTTGAAATGGAAGCACTAAAAGCCCAAGCTATTGCTTCACGTACTTATTTAGTAAATCATTTACTTAGCAATGATTCAATAACTGGCACAACAGATGACCAAGTATATTTAACTCCAGAAGAAATGCACAAAAAATGGCGTAATGATTATGAAATATACTATGAAAAAATAAAAGAAGCAGTCATTTCAACAAAGAATTTAATAATGTACTATGAAAATGAACCAATCAAAGCATATTATTTCTCAACAAGTAATGGTTATACAGAATCATCTCTTAATGTATTTAATGAACAAAAAGACTATTTATCAATAGTTAAGTCTCCATTTGATGAAAATAATTCTTATACAATAACAATGTCAAAACAAGATTTTAGTAATAAATTAAATATTAAAGACGATAAAATTAATATATCTAATATAATAAAAGATAAATCAAACAGAGTATCTAAAATAACTATAAATAATAAAGAATACACTGGTATAGAAATACGTAAATTACTTTCTCTTCGCTCAACAGATTTTACAATTAATATAGATAATGATGAAATAGTAATAACTACAAAAGGCTATGGGCACGGAGTAGGAATGAGTCAATATGGAGCAAACAATATGGCTAAAGAAGGATATTCTTATGAAGAAATATTAAAATATTATTATCAGAACATAGAAATTGGTAATATTTAGGTATATTTCTTTTTTTATTGTTCAAACTTATATATAGAAAGGTTGAATAATATGACAAAAAAAAGATTAAAAGAATGGGTAATACCTACATTAGGACTAATAGTATTAATAGGAGCTTTACTTTTATATTATCTGTTAAGTAATCTTCTTAATATTAACTTAGTACCAGAAGATACATACTTTACTAATGTATTAATAGATACAAACAGTACAATTAAAGTTAATAATATAATAGATCAAACTATTATAAAACCCTATACAAGTGAGAACGTCTCAATAAGTAAATACTATTATAATAAAGATGATGAAGAAACAAGACAACAACAATCATTAATAAAATACGATAATATTTATATGCCTAATACAGGGATACTCTATTCAAGCGATGAAGAATTTGAAATAGTATCTATCTTAGATGGTAAGGTATCATCTGTCAAAACAGACGATATATTAGGTAATATAATTGAAATAGAACACAATAACAACATTGTAACTATATATCAAAGTGTTAAAGATGTAAAAGTAAAAGAAGGAGATACCATAAAACAAGGCGATATTATTGCATTAAGTGGATCTAATAAATTAGAAGATGAAAAAAATAATTGTCTCCATTTTGAAGTATATGAAGATGGTAATTTAATAAACCCTTTAAGCTTTTTTCAAAGTTCAAAGACAGAATAATAGATGAGACGTCAAACAATTACTCTTCAATTTATTCAAAATGGAATAATATTATTAAAAAATAGTGATATATTGGAATATCAATTTAAAAGCGTTGATAACTACAAAATAATCAATAAAGACGATTTTATTAATGAAATATCACCAATTTTAAATAACCAAAATATAAATAAACAAATTTTAACAGATAATATTAATCTAATAATAGATAATACTTACACCAGTATTGAAAAAGATATAATAATTAATATTTTTAAAGAATTATCTTTTAATAATATATCTTTTCAAAACATAACCGATATTCTTAATATAAAAGAACAAGAACTAATTATAGATATTTCTACAAATAATATAAAGATATATTATATAAACGGAGTAATAGAACAAAAGATTTATTTTAACCAATATCATCAATTACTAAGTATTTTATTAAAAAATATAAAAGAAAGTCATAATATAAAAATTATTAAATTATTTGGAAATAAATGTAATAATCCCAAAATAATATCCAAGATAGAAAAACATTCTAACGCTAAGGTATATATTTATTCACATCCAAATCAAGTGCCCATAAACTTATTAACACAATAATTTATAGAAATCTTTAAATTATATGATATAATACTGATATGGAGGATGATGGATATGAAATTAAATATTCGTGGTGAGAAAGTTACAGTTACTCAATCAATGAAAAATTACATTACAGAAAAACTAGCTAAAGTGGATAAATATTTCGAAAATCCAGACGAAATTAATGCTAATGTTCTTGTAAGAATAAAAGGTTTAGAACAAATTATTGAAGTTACTGCATTAACTAAAAAATTCACTCTAAGAGCAGAGGAATCAAATGAAGACTTTTATGCAGCAGTTGACTTAGTAGTTTCTAAATTAGAAAGACAAATGAGAAAAAATAAAGATAGATTAAATAAAAAATATAAAAATGTTGAAAAATTAGAGTTCAATTTTGATTATGAACCAGAAGAAAAAGATGAAGAAGAAAATGTAAGTGCTATAGTAAAGAGGAAAAACATTTCAATGAAACCTATGGATGAAGAAGAAGCAATGTTACAAATCGAACTTCTAAATCACGATTTCTTTGTATTTAAAAACATTGATGAAGAATGTGTATCAGTTATTTATAAGAGAAAAGATAATAACTACGGTATCATTAATATGAAATAAGGAGCTAAGCTCCTTTTTAAATTAACAAAAAATAAATAGTAATCATAATAATTATTATTCTAAAAAAATGAAGTGACAAAAAAAGCTAAAAAAGTATTTATTTAAATTGAAATTATCACTAAATTAATATTGAATTTATAAAAAAAATCACGTAAAATAAATATTACGCAAATATCAAGGGAAAAATGTTTAATACTTGACATATTTTTGATATAATATAACACGTGGAGGAATGCGATATGGGATTTTTTAGAAAATTAATTGACTCAGAATATAAAGAATTAAAAAGGTTTGAAAAAATAGCAACTCAAATAGATGCGCTAAGCGAAGAAATGGAAGCTCTAAGTGATGAAGAGCTAAAAGCAAAAACAGTTGAATTTAAAGAACAATTAGAAAATGGTATAGATTTAGAAGAACTTGTAGTTCCTGCATTCGCTGTAGTAAGAGAAGCAGCTTATCGTGTAATTGGTGAAAAGCCATACTTCGTTCAAATATTAGGTGGTTTAGCAATTCACTATGGTAACATAGCAGAAATGAAAACTGGTGAAGGTAAAACATTAACAGAGACAATGCCTACTTACTTGAATGCTTTAACAGGTAAAGGTGTTCACATTATAACAGTAAATGAATTCCTAGCTAAACGTGACTCTGAATGGATGGGAAACATCTTCAGATTCCTAGGCTTAACAGTTGGCTTAAATTTAAGAGAATTATCACCTGCTCAAAAAAGAGAAGCCTATAATTGTGATGTTTTATATTCAACAAATAACGAGGTTGGTTTCGATTATTTAAGAGATAATATGGTAGTTAGAGCTAAAGACAGAGTTCAAAGACCATTAAATTTTTGTATTGTCGATGAAGTTGACTCAATATTAATTGATGAAGCAAGAACACCATTGATTATTTCAGGTGGAAAATTTGATTCAAAAGATTTATATACATCAACTGATAGAGCAGTAAAAAAACTAAATGAAGATGATTATACAGTTGATGAAAAAACAAAAAGTGTATCTTTAACTGAAAGTGGAGTAGAAAAAATAGAAAAAACATTCCACGTAAATAACTTATATGATATTGAAAATGCTGTTTTAGTTCATCATTTAAATCAAGCTCTAAAAGCTAATTATGGTTTTAAAAATGATGTTGACTACGTAGTAGAAGATGGTTCAGTAATTATAGTAGATCAATTTACAGGACGTTTAATGCATGGACGTCAATTTAGTGACGGACTACATCAAGCTATTGAAGCAAAAGAAAATGTAAAAATTAATGAAG
>CAZJHG010000027.1:0-17893 GCA_964545885.1 uncultured Muribaculaceae bacterium
TTATGATATTCAAAAAGCTTTAGATAGATCTTTTTTAGTAAATTGCCCAAACAACGGAATATCTTGTGCTTTACAACTATTCTTAGACTTCATTAATATTTTAATTGATTTACTAAGATTATTTGGTAAGTCAAGAGACTAATAATTCGAAAGAACTTCCAAAGTTCTTTTTTCTTTTATTTACTAAGAAAAGAAAAAATTATATAATAAAACAGAAAAGAGGAAAAAATATGATAAATGAAGATAATAAAAATAAAATATTTTCATATAGCAAAGGATTAAGCATAGCTACTTTAATTTCGATTATTCTTTGTTATATTGGTATTGTCCTAATCGCTATTAGTATGTTAATCATTCCATTTATAACTAAAAATATTAGTATCGAAGGAAATACCTTAAATATATTTGAAGAGAAAATAGAATTTAATTTAACTAAAGAAGAAATTCTAACTATAAAGTACAACGATGAATCAGTACACGAGCTTACATTTGAAGACTTTGGAATTGATGTTTTAATAAAAACAATTCACAACCTATCAGCTACAAAAATAAACTTATATTTAGAAGTGATTCTAACTATTTCAATAATTGAAATAGCTATATTAATTATTATTCTAACTAAGGTAAGAAAAATATTTGAAAAAATAAGTACTCAAAAAACACCATTTATCAAAGAAGCACCAGAACATATTAGATTTATTGCATATATGATTATTGCTCTAATGGTTTTAGATATAGTAGGTATTATGATATCATCTATAATAATTGGTACAAATTTTTCAATTTCACTTAATATATCTCAAATTTTATTTATAATTGGTTTATTTTTACTATCGTTCATCTTTAGCTATGGTTATGAACTAGAAAATAGAGGACAATAAAATGAAAAGAGTATTATTAGGAATGAGTGGTGGAGTAGATTCATCAGTAGCAGCCTATCTTTTAAAAGAAGAAGGGTATGATGTTGTAGGAGTTACTATGACTTTATTTACTCCCAAAGAAGAATCTAATCAAATAGCAGATGCTAAAAAAGTATGTGAAAAACTTGGTATAGAACATCACGTAGTAGATTACCAAAAAGAATTTAATAATGAAGTAATAAATAATTTTGTAGATAACTATTTAGATGGAAAGACTCCTAATCCATGTATTATTTGTAATAAAAAGTTAAAATTTGGTTTATTATGGAAAAAAGCTAAAGAGTTAAATTGTGAATATATAGCCACTGGACATTATGCTGATATCAAAAATAATCTTATTTGCAAAGTAGACTCACCTAAGGACCAAAGCTACTTCTTATATCAAATACCAAAAGAAGTAATTCCCCATATTTTATTACCATTAAATAAGTATTATAATAAAGACGACATAAGAGCTATTGCTGAAAGAGAAAATTTAGTAGAAGTATCTCATAAAAAAGATAGTCAAGATATCTGCTTCATTGAGAATGGCAACTACACAAAGTTTTTAGAAGAACATCTAAAAGAATTACCAAATAAAGGAGACTTTATTCTTACAACTGGAGAAATAATAGGTAAACATAAAGGAATTATCTACTATACAATAGGTCAAAGAAAAGGCCTTGGTATTAGTTATAAACATCCATTATATGTAGTTAAAATAGATAAACAAAATAATCAAATAATACTAGGTACAGAAGAAGATTTACTAAATAAAATAGTATATATAACAGACACTAACATACACATAGATAATCTACCTACTAAAGCCGAAGCAAAAATAAGATATAAATCAAACTTAGTACCATGTACAATCGAAGTAATAGACGATAATAATATAAAAGTAATATTTGATGAACCAGTTAAATCTGCTACTCCAGGCCAATCATTAGTACTATATAAAAATGAATATGTTCTTGGTGGTGGAATTATTAACAAAGTAGAAAAATAGACTGCGTAATAGCATAATTAAAAATAATCGGTCAATAAACCGATTTTTTTATCTTAAAATAATTTTTATTGAATAATGAAACTAACTATGTTAAAATTAACATTGTCAAATGACATATCCTGGTCCGTTGGTGAAGTGGTTTAACACATAACCCTCTCAAGGTTACATACATGGGTCCGAATCCCATACGGATCACCAGAAGAATATTAACGACTATTAAGTCGCTTTTTTTATGTAAAATTAAAGTAACAAACTACCAAAAAATCGTAGAATATAGTATATTAAATATAAGGACTGATATTATGAAAAATAAATCATACAAAAAACTTGTAAAAATAAATAAAATACTTTTTTAAATGTCGAAACGTATCTAACTAACAGATACGTTTTTCTAATATAATAGAATCAGGTGTATACTATGAAAGAGAAAATAAAACAAGTACTATCTATGTACCAAGAAGGTTTATCTTTAAGTGAAATACAAGAACGTTTAGATTGTCCCATAACAGAGTTTAACCAAATACTAAAAGCAATCAAAGATGCTGGGTATAATACTACAAAATCATATAACTCAGATGGCAAAATCATTGTCAAGCCCAATAGAACATTAGATTTTAAGCAAAGTAATACAATTCGTATAAATGTTAAAGATAGAGTTCTTAAAACAATATTTATATCAGATCCACATTTTGGTAGTGAATTTGACCGACCAGACCTTCTAAAAAAGGTAGTTAATTATGCCAAGACACATAATATTCATATAATTTTTAATGGTGGCGACATAATAGAAAATGTTTATCAAGATAGTAATCGTAAACTATCTAATCCAACAGTTGAATCTCAAGTAAAAAAAGTATTAAGAGTCCATCCTTATAATCCAGATATTATATACTTTAATTTATATGGTAATCACGACTATAAAAGTATCTTAGAAAATGGCTTTGATATAGCACGATATATCGAAGAAAGACGCTTTGACATGGTATCACTTGGTTACGGTAAATGCATAATTAATCTTAAAGATGATAATATAGTTCTAGTCCACGATTTAAAAAAGAGTAGTAAAAATAATCTTCCAAATAATACATCTTTAATATTTAGAGGACATTCTCATAAATCAAAAAATCGTGAAAATAAAATTATTTATATACCATCTTTATCTGATAGTGATACATCGTGTTATGAATTTAAGCCTTTAGTAGGATTCCTAGATGTCGAATTTATCTTCTTTGATAAAAAAATAGCCAAAGTAAACATTAAGCAACTAGCTTTTGTAAATGGTGAAATAAGACTAGCTAATGAAGAAATAATGATATTAAAAGAAGGTTTTGTTGAAAAACCTAAAAGAGATAAAAAAAACGATAATAAAAAATTAACTAAATGCCCTTCTAAAGAATAAAATATCAGTTCTAAAAATAATATCACTTTATAAAGAGGCTAATTGTTAAATGCGAGTATTTGTAGTATAATAATAATTAATATTAAAATAGGAGCGGTAATATGAAAAAACACTTAAAAAAATCAAAAAAAATTATTGTAATTCCAATTATCTTATTAGCTATCACTTTATCAGCATTTTTTATAATGAATATAAAAACAACACATTCAAATCTTAATCAACAAAACGATTATTATGCCTCACTTAGTGCAACTAGACAAGAAGTATATGATAAATTAATAGTTAAGGATGTTAAAATAACTGAAAGAAAAACTGGAGAAGCTCCCTTTAACACAACAAGTAAAAAATCAGTAGATGATGGTTCAGTAACTTCTAATAAGGAAGGTATTGACGTTTCAGAAAATGATAATTATGTAAGAACATTCGATAAAGTAACATATACACTTGAAGTTTCAATAGATAAAAATCCTAATATCGATAGTAATACAGTTTTAAAAGGCGGAGCTATTAAAGTAAAAGCAACAATTCCTAAAGGGGATAATGGAGAAGTTTATGGAAACTGGACAAATGATGTTTGGATGCAATCAAATTATTCTAGAACTAGTAATTATACCGTAATTACCGCTACATATGAAATTCCTGAGTCAGCAAGTTTAGTAGGTGGTACTCAAGAGTTAAGTTTCACACTTAACATAAGCGGTTACACTGCAGATCTTTTATCCGACGATCAAAAAGTTCAATTTGAAGTATGGATGGAAGGAAACAAGCCAGATAATTCTAGTTCCAAAGTTCAAAGCCGAAAAATTACAGACTCTGAATTATATATATCAGGAAAAGAGTATATGACATTTTCACTATCTTCAGGAACTATAAATTATACTGAAACAGTAGACGGAGTTGAAGGTCAATATATTAATTTTGCCTTTTTAGCGTACATGGGAAGTCCTAACAGTGATAGCACAGTTAAAGGAAATGCGTTTCCTACTTCTGACACATTAACTAGCGATATCGAATTAAAATATTATTATAGACCAGCTAACAGTAGTGGCAGTTGGAATTTAATAACAGATAGTACTTCAAATGCTAACGGTGCCCTAAATGGTGCCCAAGTAGTTGCAGTTAATTTCACAACAGTTTCAAATGATAATGCAAAGCCATTTAATACTTCCAATACTTCTTCCTATTATAATTACAATTATTGTGTATCGTCTCCTTATTATTGTACTCATCCCGGAACAGCTAGTGGTAGTTTAAATAGCAATACAATTACTATGAAAGCATCAGATTATTATGTTAATCACACAAGTGTGAATAAAATAAACAATTGGAGTGCACCTACAACATCCTTTGTCAATATGACTATTGCACTAGAACTTTTCGTCCCATTTTACACAAATGGCTCAACAGAATATGAATATAAAGTTGTCGCTACAATTAAAGATGTCGAAACGAAAAATTCAGCTTCAGAAATCGCTATTGATAAATCAAAGCAAATTTCAACATCTAGTCAAACAATAACTTTCTCAAAAAATACCAGTAACGCTGTATCATCTTACTTATGTTATAGTAGTTATGTTAGTAATTATACATATGGTTCAACTTCTTATAAAGCAATAGGTGAGTCAATACGTTTAGAGACCCTTATAAAAGGTACAAATAGTGTTTATTATGGTGGCTTAAAAAAATTAATTACTTGGGAAGCCAAATATTTTGTTCCATCATTTATTTCTACTTTTGGTGGTAATAATTACGCAAGTGGTGCAACATATAAATATGGTGTTTATAAAAATGATACTGAAAATGGCTTAGAAAGTTTATCAGAGGTAAATACCGCTACTGAAAATGATTTTACTTGGTACACAACATTATCAAGTGCCCAAAAAGCCGGCACTATTACTGCTATTTTAATCGACGAGCCTAATTGGTATGGGACAGGAATGGGATCGTACAACTATATCAAAGGCGAAATATCAAACGACACTTCCTTAATCGGTGAAGTTTCATATTTTAGACAAAAAGTTTATTTATATAAAGATAAAGAAAGAACAATTGTCGAAACGTATCTTGCTGATGATGGTGAGACTTACTATACACCAAGTACCTATAATGATACTACAAAATTAACAAGTGACACTCCAAGCGGTGCAGGAATAAGCAGCTTAATTACTGCTCAAAATGTTTCATCAACCATTAAAACAAAGAATTCATCTGGAAATTATACGACATCAGATTCAAAATATGATGTATCTAATGGTAGTATTGATTTTAAAGTAACGAGTAGTTTTACTCCCACAGCATACGAAGATGAGACCATAACAAAGACTGATATAACTATTACTGTAAGACTACCAAAATCTTTAGAATTTGTAGAAAGTTCAGCTTCGATTGCTCCCGACTCAATAAGAAAAACCACGAACTATACTTACATTCATTGGGTTTTTAAAAATCAAATGGTCGGAGACCAAATAGACGACATCTACTTTAAAGCAGAAATTGATCCATTTACTGAAAATAATCAGTCAGATTCAATTTATGTATATACATCAAATGGACTTTTCTATTATAATAATTTTAGATATACCAGCGAAGGAACATCGTATAATATTTATTATAATTATTATTCTAATAAAACTATTAGCATTTCCAATTTATCTGGAGCTTCAACTCGAAAATCAATAGAAAAGCAATATCTAGAAATAGAAGAAAGCAACTTAATAACTAATAAGTTCTATAATGTATCAGATTCAACTTTAACAAATGTAAAATCTGTTGACGTATTACCACAAAATGATGATATATATGGTAGTGACTTTAATGGTAGTTATCAACTTAAAATAATTAGTAAAGCTTCAAATCAAAAAATATATTACACAACTAGTGATGCTAAAAATGCTGGTATCATTGAAGATGAATATGGTAATTTATCTGCTCAAAGTATTAATTTTGCTAGTAATTCTCACTGGATAGAAGTAAATGTAAATGACCTTGTCCCATCTAATGCTAAGTATATAGGAACAACACTAGGTGATATGGCAAGTGGTTCAGAACTAGAGTTTGCTTATGAATTTATTCCTAAAGGAAATTCAGCATATGATACATATTCATTTAGAAATTTTATGACTAGCGATACCTTAACAAGCATTGTCTCTTCATATATTTTAGAAACAAGTGTTGGTGATAGAGTTATTTCAGGAACTATGTTTGTAGATAAAAATAGAAATGATATAAAAAATACAAATGAAGTATTTGAAGGATTCGAAGTAACATTATTAGATTCTAATAAAAAAGAAGTAGCTACAACTAAAACAGATGAAAATGGTTATTATGAATTCTCCGGACTAACAAAACAAGACTATTATATTCAAGTAAAAACATCAAGTAACTACGAAATAGTTAAGAAAAATGCCGGACTTTTATCTAATTCTAGTGTCTTAAATTCTGATGGAATAACAGATGCTATAACTAGCTTGAATGTCGAGATGAGAGAATTAGTCACAGAGGCTGGTAATATAAATGTTGGTATAAAACCAAAAGAAGCTACTTTAACAGTTCATCATTATATAGAAGGAACAAATAGCAAACTAGCCGACACAGTAACAACAAAAATCAACTGGGGAGAAAAATATTCAACATCTCCTGCATCAGTAGATTCGAACTACGAGCTAGCAGCAACACCAAGTAATGCAACTGGTACAATTAGTGGAGACACTACGGTAATTTATTATTACAAACTAAAAACAGCTACCTTAACAGTTCACCACTATATAGAAGGAACCAAGACCAGCTTAGTAGCAGATGAAATAAGTACAGTAACATATACACACACTTATACAACATCAGCTTCAAATAATGTTTCAAACAACTACGAATTAGCTAGTACCAAGGGAACTTTATCTGGTACAGTAACAGGAAATATAGAGGTAACATATTATTACAAATTAAAAAGTTCAACTTTAACTGTAAAACACTTAGAATACGGAACAAATAAAGTATTAGCATCAACAGAAACTAAAGACTTAAAATATACTGATGAATACGAAACATCTATATCTACAAGCATTCCAGGAAACTATGAATATCATAGTAAAACAGATAATTACAAAGGAATAGCGTCATCAGATACAATTGAAGTAATTTACTATTATCAAAAGAAAGATAGTCAACTTAGTTCTGAAATAAAATTAACAGTACCAGAAGAAATAACAGATAAAAACGAAAAAGTAGACTATAAAATTGATTATGAAACAACAATATCAGATTATAAAGGAGAAGGCACAATAAGTATAATTGCCAACTTACCATATCATATAGCTGAAAGTAATTCTGATTTAAATGGTGGAACTTATAATAGTGATTTAAAAACAATCACTTGGACTATCACTGAAGAAGTTATTGATGCAGCAGAAGAGTCAAAAACCATAACAATAGAAAAAGAATTTTCTGTAATTTTTACTGATTTAAATCCAACTGATAGAATAGTTAATACATCAGTAACGGGTAATATCAAACTTGATAACAATGAAAGAGATAATTCTGATACAGCTCCAACGTTTATAAAAATATCTAGTAAAATAATAGTACATCACTATATTGAAGGAACAACTAATAAAATAGTAGATGATATAGAAACAACTGATTTAGTAGGAGAAACGTATGTAAGTGAACCACTTATCAAAGAAGGATACATACTAAAAAAAGAACCAGATAACAGAAATCATACATATCAAGAAGAAACTCTAGAGGTAATCTATGAATATGAAAGAATAAAATTCAATATTACTACTAAAATAACTGGTGATGGAGGTACTATTTATGGTGATGAAGATGTATTCTATGGGGAATCTTCAACAGAAGGTAATATAGTTATTAAACCATCTGAAGGTTACCAAGTATCAAAGATTATAATAAATGGTATTGAAGAAAATATTGAACAATGTAAAAATGGTTGTGTTTTAGGTCAATTTATTGATGTTCAAGAAAATAAAGAAATAATTGTTGAATTCAAAAAAATTCCAGATAATCCAGCAACATCATCTATAATAACTAGAACAACAATAATTGGTTTATCAGTACTTTCAATTATTTCATACATAATTATCAAAAAATCAAAACCAAGAATTAAGAAGGTTTAAAAATAATTGACAAATAATCATTAATTTACTATAATGAAGCCACAAACGAAGAAAAAGAAGAGTAAATTAGACCTTATATTAAAGAGAGTTCTTGTTCGGTGTAAAAGAACATATAAACTAATTGAAGAAACTTTGGAGTTGAATAATGTATACAAGTTATTCCGTTAATCGCGTTAAGATTTCAAGGTGTTATAAAACACAAATTAAGGTGGTACCACGAGCATTTCGTCCTTTTGATGAAATGCTCTTTTTTATTTTAGAAAGGATGATTAAAATGACTACCAAAGAATTAGCAGATTTGATATTTCCAGATATCACAAAAACAATTGCCGACTATGAGGCTATGTACCCAGAAAGAGATTTAAAAGAGGGCGCAAAAGTAACACGTTATGCTCCATCTCCAACAGGATTTATGCATATTGGTAACTTCATGTCAGCAACTATTGACTATGTAATGGCTAAACAAAATGATGGTATTTTCTACTTACGTAACGAAGATACTGATGGAGCCCGTGAAATCGAAGGAGCAGTTGAATACATTAGACACGTTTTAGAACATTACAACATGAATCCGGATGAATATGAGTATAGAGATACAAAAGAAACAAAAGGAATTTACGGACCATATATTCAATCAGAAAGAAAAGAGATCTACCATACTTTCATTAAGCACTTAATAATTGAAGGTAAGGCATATCCATGTTTCTTAACTCAAGAAGAAATGGACTCAATAAGAGAATCACAAACTAGAGATAAAAGAAGAATCGGTATTTATGGCAGATTTGCTAAATATCGTAACTTATCACCTGATGAAGCGGCTGAAAGAATTAAAAATGGTGAAAAATACACAATTCGTCTAAAGAGTAGTGGCGATTTCAATAAGAAATTTAAATTTAATGACTTAGCATTTGGTGAAATGGAATTTCCAGAGAATGATATTGATATTCCTATCATGAAGTCAAGTAACTTATTACCAACATACCATTTTGCTCACTTAGTAGATGATCACCTAATGCGTACTACCCATGTAATCCGTGGTCAAGAATGGGTAAGTTCAGTACCAGTACATTACGAACTATTCAAAACATTTGGTTTCAAAATGCCTAAATATGTTCATACACCATTAATTCTAAAAAAAGATGGTGACAAAATTAGAAAAATATCTAAACGTTTAGACCCAGAAGCAAGAATGACTTACTACGAAGAAAAAGGTTACCCAGTTTATTCAGTTATCGAAGCAATTATGACTATTGCAAACTCTAACTACGAAGCATGGCGTGATTCTCATCCAGATGCACCATTTACTGATTTCGAATTTTCTCCTAAAAAGATGTCAGCTTCAGGAGCATTATTCGATTTAGACAAACTAGATAACATATCTAAAAACTATTTATCTAAATTAAAAGCAGTAGAAGTATTCGATATGTTAGATACCTGGTCAAAAGAATATGATAAAGAATTCAATGACTTAATTAATAAATATAAAGATTATACAATTGAAGTACTAAATATCGAAAGAGAACAAAAGAAACCACGTAAAGACTATGCATCACTTTCAGCAATAAAAGGTCAAATATGGTACATGTTTGATGAATTATTTACAGATGTAACATACGAATTTGATGAAAAATTTTCAAAAGAAGATATCAACGAAGTATTAACTACATATTTCAATGAATACTTTGATGAAACAGATGACAAAGATACATGGTTCAATAAAATGAAAGAGCTAACTGATAAATTAGGATATTGTTCTAATATGAAAGAATACAAAGAAAATCCAGACAACTACAAAGGCAGTGTAGCTGATATTTCTAATATCATAAGAGTAGGTGTTACTACTAAATCCCAAACTCCAGATCTTTATGTAATTCTAAAATTACTAGGTAAAGACAGAATAAAAGAAAGAATATCTAACATTAAATAGTTCAAACTAAAGAACAGAATAAAACTTCTGTTCTTTTTTATAGCAATTTTTGACTAAGCAAAACAATCATAATATAATAAAGCAATCAAAAAAGGGGAGATTATTATGAAAAAAAATTATAAGCTACAAAGGACATTAACATCGTTTGCTTTAGTAACATCACTTTCCTTAGCAACATCTGCTTTATATGGAAGCAATTTACCAAATAAAATTCCCTATACAGATAATGACTTAATAACAAACGTTCAATTCAGTAAGGAACTAGCAGAAATATCTAGTGATAATATTGAATTTTCAAATACTGAATTAAAATCAATTATCGAAGAAAAAATAGATGGACCAATTACTAAAGAAAGCCTTCAATCAATAACCGTACTATCTATAACTAAAAATCTTACTAATCAAGACTTATCAGAATTAAAATATTTAACTAATTTAAATGGATTACTTATATATAATAATGATGTAAACTTAAGTGATTTAAAATATAATCAGTATCTCCAATCTATAATATTAAATTCTTGTATCATAAAAAATACTCAAGATTTACCTAATTCAATAGTGGATATCAAATTTGAAAAATGTATATGTAATGATAAAGAAGTAATATTACCTTATTATACAAGAGAATTTACTTCTAATAGTAGTGTAGCTAATAATCTTAAATTGAAAAATCCATCATCTTTAGAAAAACTATCAATATACACTGATTGTGTTTTAGATATAAATAATTTAAAAGATTGTACTAATTTAAGAGAATTATCATTATTAAGATTAACTAATGTAAAAAATCCTCAATATTTAAACTCTTTAACTAATTTAGAAACACTAAATATTGATGAATATGCTATTACTTGGCTAGATAATGAAACTTTATCTAAGTTACCAGTAGAAAAAAGTTTAAAGAAGACACTAAGTTTATTAATTGAAAAGGTAGATAGCATCTCTGAATCTATAATAAGTAATTCGGATATTACTCCAGAAGAAAAAGCTAGCAAAATAGTTTTATATTTATTAGATAATTTTGAATATGACCATAATAGTATCGAAAATTATGAAATAGATTCAAGTGGTATAACAGAATACAATGACAACCCAATATCAACATTTCTAGACACTAATATAGGAGTATGTGTAAATTATACTTGCTTATTTAGTGCAATAGCAAATAGAGTAGGTATAGAAACTTTTGAATTATATACAAGTAATCATACATGGAATTCTATTAAAACAGATGATAACTATTCTTGTTATGATTTATCTTACCTAGAAGTTGGGGCTATTGTTAAAATTATGGATAAAGACACTTTAGCTATGCTTCAAGATACTTCTTCTCAAGACTTAATAAGAGATAATAAAGGAAAACATTTAGTATATTATGAATTTGATATTGATGAAATAGTAGATTCATATCATAACGCTTTCTATACACCAGAAGAAATAATAGATGACGTTTTAAATATCGGTTATATAAATGAAGATTGTTCAGCATACATAATTGAACAAGGTAAAGCAAAAATAAAAAAAATGGATATATTTACTAAGTCATACATAATATTATCTATAATAACTATCTTTACAATGGAAATACTAGATAGAAAACAAAAAGACAATTTACTAGACAACGAAATTCATTATAATAAATAATTGTGCTTTTCTAAAGTGTCAAAAAAGGCGATACTTTATTTTTAATTATTAATATGGTATAATTAACAAGTCCGAGGTGAGTAAGTAGGATGACAAAAAAGAATAAAGAAGAATTTAACTCGTTAATTGAAGATATAACTAACAATAAACAATTTAATAAATTAAATAAAGAATTACATCATGGTATTACTAGATATGAACATTCAATGCGTGTCGCAAAATGGACATATAAAATATGTAATTTCCTTAAAATAGATGGTAAAAATGAAGTAACAAGAGCAGCTTTATTACATGATTTTTATATCAATAATGACTTAGTATCATCATCAGGTGCTGCTAAATTAGGAGAACATCCTACAAAAGCATTAGAAAACAGCTTAAAGTATTTTAGTTTAAATGAAGTACAACAAGATATAATTAAAACTCATATGTTTCCATGTAACTTAGATATACCAAAGTATAAAGAATCATGGTTAGTATCAGGTATAGACAAAGCAGTAAGTACCTATGAGATGCTAAGATTTAAATCACCTTTATATATTGGTATATATGCAATATTTTTATTTGAATTAATAAGAATTCCTAGATAATATAGTCAATGATTATATTATTTTTTTTAAAATTAATAATATGATATACCTTAAAATAATATTTTATGTTAAAATGAATATGTGAAATAAAAAATACATATTTTTATTTTGTGTAATTTTTATTTTTTATTATACACTTTGAAAAAAAAGAATTAGAGGGATTATTTTTTATGGAAGAAATTAACTTAAAAGAGCTATTTGACTATATAAAAGAAAGAATATTATTTATTTTGGCAATAACACTATTTGTAACAGCAATAGGTGGCTTATATTCAATATTTATAAAAACTCCAATGTATAAGTCAACATCAACAGTTTTACTAGTAAGTGATGATGGTACAAGTAGTACAACATCTACAACACAAAGTGATGTTAATTTAAACAAAAGTTTAGTTAGTACATATAGTGAGTTAGTAAAATCTAGAACAGTTGTTAAAACAGTTATTGATAATTTATCTTTAGATTATAAAATTGATAATTTAACAAATAAGATAACAGTATCTAATGTAAGTGATACAGAAATTATTAAAATACAAGTTGTAGATGAGGACCCTGAACTCGCAGCATCAATATCTAATGAAGTAGTAAAAGTATTTGGCGAAGAGGTAAAAAAGCACTATGCCCTACAAAATGTTTCAGTAGTGGATGCCGCAGAAAGTGCTGAAGAACCATATAACATAAACTTTATAAAAGAATTAATTATTTATTTATTAATTGGAGTTATTCTAGGAATGGGTACAACATTTGTTATCTATTATTTCGACACAACAATTAAAAGTGCTGAAGAAGTAGAAAACAAACTAGAACTACCAGTATTAGGTATCGTTCCTATAGTAAGTAGAAAAGAAAAATAGTGGGTGAAAACATGAAAGAAACAGAATTATTACTTAATATTAATCCTAATTCAATGTTTAGTGAATCAATAAAAAGCATTCGTACAAATCTACAATTCTCAGCTATTGATAAAGAGATAAAAACAATATTAATAACATCACCAGAGCCTGGAAATGGGAAATCATTTATTTCTGCTAATCTTGCATGCGCTTATGCACAAGATGGTAACAAAGTATTAATAATAGATTGTGATTTACGTCGTGGTAGACAACACAATATCTTTCAAATAGAAAATTCATCTAAAGGTGGATATTCAAATTTAATATTAAATTACAAAGATGAAATAAAATTAAGTAGATACGTAACTAAAACCGAAACAAAAGGTATAGATATAATACCTACTGGACAAACACCACCAAATCCATTAGAATTATTAACTTCTAAAAACAATGAAAGAGTTATAGCAGAACTAAAAAAAATCTATGATGTTATTATTCTTGATTGTCCTCCAATATTAGGACTTAGTGATACTCAAATAATGACTAAACATTCTGATGCTAACGTTCTAGTAGTAACAAGTGGTAAAACACAAGTAGAATTAGTTGAAAGATGTAAGAAAGTATTTGAAGCAGCTAATAGTAAAATAGATGGTGTAATAATAAATGGTGCTAGTGTTAAAGGAAGTAGTTATAATTCATACTATGCTAGTCCATATTATAGTAGTGATGATGAGAAAAAATAATAAATAATTGTATCGGGGAGAGAAGTATATGCATGAAGCAACAGCAGTATCAATTGCAGATATAAAAACAACAATGTACTTATGTATAAAAAGAATGGTTGATATAATAGGTGGAATTGTAGGTTTACTTTTACTAATTCCAATAGCAATAGTTATCAAAGTGATTTCAATGTGTAATAAAGATTTTTCACCAATAATTTTTGTTCAAAAAAGAATAGGAAAAAATGGTAAAGAATTTGATTTTTATAAGTTCAGATCAATGATACCTAATGCTGATGAAGTATTGTTTAAATTATTAGAAGAAAATGAAGAACTAGCTAAAGAATATGCTGAAAATAAAAAGTTAAAAGAAGATCCACGTATTACAAAGGTAGGAAAATTTATTAGAAGATATTCAATAGATGAACTTCCTCAACTTATTAATGTATTAAAAGGTGATATGACATTAGTAGGCAATCGTCCATACCTACCAAGAGAAAAAAAAGATATGGGAAGATACTATAATGATATAATCAAAACAAAACCAGGTATTACAGGATATTGGCAAGTATCTGGAAGAAGTGACGTATCTTTTAAGGCTAGATTAAAACTAGAACAATACTATTCAAATAATTGTGGACTAAGAATGGATATTAATATCCTATTTAAAACAATAGGTGCCGTAATAGGACACAAAGGAGCAGAATAATAAAATGCACAATATTGCATTTTTTTTAATTGCTTATTGCTAAACTAAATAAATTACGATAAAATAGTGGGGATTTTATAGATATGCAAGAAATACGAGGGATAATATGGAAGAAATTAATTTAAAAGAGCTATTTTATTATTATCTAAAAAAGCTACCAATGGTTATTATAGTTACAATATTATTTATAATTATTGGAACAGTATACACGTTTACTTTAAAAACACCAATGTATTCATCAGATGTTACCATAGTATTAGTAAGTGGTAATAATGAAGAAACTGAAGCTGTTACTCAAACAAATATTTCAATAAACGAAAAATTAGTATCAACATATAGTGAAATAGTAACTAGTAGAAAAGTATTAAATCAAGTAATATTAGAACTAAATTTAAACTATACATATCAAGAATTAAAAGATATGATAACAATACAAGGTGTATCAGATACAGAAATAATTAAAATAGTAGTAAAAAGTGAAGATGCTAAAGAAGCAAAAAAATTAGCTAATAAAATCGCTAGCGTATTTGAAAGAAATGTTCAAGAAATATATAATCTACAAAACGTAGCTATTCTAGATGATGCAATCTTAGCAGAAGAGGCTTACAATAACAACCATCCAAAAGATATATGTCTTGCAGCAATGGCAGGCATCTTATTATCGAGTTTAGTTATACTAGTATTATATTACTTTGATGATAGCGTACAATCGGCTGAAGTAGTGGAAAAACGTTTAGGAGTCCCAGTAATAGGTCAATTACCACTAAATGTTGATTCATCAACAACAAAGAAAAGTAATAAAAAAGAAAGGAGAAAGAAAAAATGAGCGAACTAGTAGTCAACGAAAAAAAGCATATATCTTTTACTGAAGAAGTAAAAAAAATCAGAACAAACCTAAAATTTTCATCTGTAACAGAAGATAAAAAAATAATAGTAATAACTTCATGTAGTCCTAGTGAAGGTAAAAGCTATGTAAGTGCCAATCTAGCTGCTGCTTTTGCTATAAATAATGAAAAAGTTCTCCTAATAGATTGTGACCTAAGAAAAGGGCGTCAAAAAAAGATATTCCTAATAAAAAATGACCGCACTAGTGGTTTATCGAACTTATTATTAAACAAAAACTGGCGCACTGAATATAAAAATTATATTCAAGAAACTAAAGTACCAAATCTATCAGTTATCTCAACAGGTCCATACCCACCAAACCCATCAGAATTACTTGCAAGCCCAAGATTTAAACATTTCCTAAACGAAGTAGAAAAAGAATATAGCTATATAATTCTTGATTGTCCTCCTTTAATTGGACTAAATGACACTCTTGTAGTAGCAAGTATAGCTGACTCTACAATAATAGTTGCCAAACATAAAAAAACTCAACTAACAGTTCTTGAAAACTGTAAAAAATCTTTAGAAGCAGTTGGAGCAAACATAGTTGGTATAGTAATAAATCAAATAGAAAAGAAAGAACAAAGTTACTATTATAATAAATACTATAACTATGATAGTAAATACTATAAATAATAATAATGAAAGACTTACATAATCATATAATTCCAGGAATTGATGATGGCTCAGATACACTTGAAGAAAGCATAAAACTAATAAAACAAGCTGAAGCATCAGGGTACACTGATTTAATTACAACTCCTCACTATCGTTCAAGAGAAGGATATGTGGCAGATAAAGATTTTGAAGAACAAAAACTAAGAAAAATAAGGGAACTACTAAAACAAGAAAAATTAAATATTAAAATTCATCTTGGATGTGAAATAACACTTGATGACGATACATTTTATCTATTAGATAGTAATCAAATATCAACACTTGCTGATAGCAGATATATTTTAATCGAATTACCTTTTTACGAACAACTAGATAACCTAGATGATTTTTTAGTTGGTTTTAAAAAGCGTAAACTAATTCCAATAATAGCTCATCCAGAAAGATGTCACGGATACAGTATTAATGACTATAAAAAGCTAATAGAAAAAGGTGCTCTTCTACAAGGAAATAACGAATCATTATATTCCAAATATGGTAGCAGAGCTAAAAAAAGATTAGAAAAAATGCTAAAAGAACATATGATAAGTTTTATGGGAACAGATGCACATCGCTCTACTCATAATAGCTTTGAAAAAATAACAGCAGTTAAAGAAAGAATAATAAATCTTACTCAAAGTATTGAAATTACTGAAGACTTAATAAATAATAATATTCAAAAAATAATAGAGAATAAAATAATAAAACCATATAAAAAAGAGCCAGAAAAAAAAGAAGAAAAAATTAATATAGACAGTAAAACAAAAAAATATTTTATTACGAAAAGAGCACTAGATATTTTAATATCACTAATAGGACTTATTATATTAATACCAACACTTATAATAGTAAAACTCCTATACTTAAAAGATAAAGATAAAAATCCTATAATATTTAAACAAGCTAGAATCGGTCAAAATGGTAAAATATTTGAAATCTATAAAATTAGAATAATGGTTCCAAATGCTGATGAAATATTGTTTAAATATTTAAGAGAAAATGAAGAAATAGCTAAAGAATATCACGAAAACAAAAAATTACAAAACGATCCGCGTATAACCAAGGTCGGTAGGATAATAAAAAAATATTCTTTAGATGAATTACCACAACTAATTAATATATTAAAAGGTGAAATGTCTGTTGTAGGTAGTCGTCCTTATTTACCAAGAGAAAAAGAAGAAATGGGACAATACTATCAAGATATAATAAAATTAAAACCAGGTCTTACTGGTTATTGGCAAATATCTTCTAAAAAGGATGCCTCATTTCTAACAAGACTAAAAAAAGAACAACATTATTCCAATAACTTCAGTCTTAAAGTGGATATAAATATATTCTTTAAAACATTTCATACTATACTTAATCGTCGAAAAAGAAAATAAAAATTGCATGTTTTGCAATTTTTTTTGAGTTTTAAAAGGAAATCAACGTACCTACCTAGTAAATATAGGGTGAAAGGAGTAATTTTATATATGAAAAAAAGT
>CAZJHG010000028.1:0-17575 GCA_964545885.1 uncultured Muribaculaceae bacterium
TTTATTGCAATTAAAAGTATTTCTTTACAAATCTCCCCACTTTGGAAACACTATCGAAGCGAGATAATAAATTGACAAAATAAAGACTTGTGTTATAATTTTTGGCAAGGAGAGATTTATATGACAAAAAGATTAAGTAATAATTGTTGTTGCTGTTTAAATAGAAATTTTTTTGTCGTGTAAACTCATAACAATTACTTTTAGTTTGAAATAGGAACTTTCTATGTAGTGAGTTTATACATTACTATATAGGAGGTTTTTTTAATGTTTAAGAAAATGGTTAATACTATACGATGTTGTTGTTCTTTGATAATAACAGAAAGAAGGATAATTATGAGTATAGATAAATTAATAGGTAATACACCTATGATAAAGATAAAAGTTAAATATGGAAAAAAGTTAGTTAATGTGTTTGCTAAGTTAGAATATTATAATTATACAGGGAGTATTAAAGATAGATTAGCAAATTATATAATAAAAGAATCTTATAAAGATGGAAGTTTAAAAAAAGGAATGCCAATTGTAGAAGCAACAAGTGGTAATACAGGTGTAGCATTTGCGGCGTTAGGAGCTTATTATGGTCATTCAGTACATATTTTTATGCCAGATTGGGCTAGTGAAGAACGAATTAATATAATGAAAATGTATGGAGCCAAAGTTTATTTAGTTAGTAAAGAAGATGGTGGATTTAGAGAAGCTATTAGAAGGGCTGATGAGTTAGCTTTGGAGATAAATGGATTTAGACCTGATCAGTTTAATAATATGAAAAATATTGATGCACATTATTATGGAACTGGTTTAGAAATAGTAGAGAAGTTAGATAAGATAGATGCTTTTGTTAGTGGAATCGGGACTGGTGGAACTTTAATAGGAATTGGTAAGAGGATAAAAGAGAAGTTTAATAAAGCAAAGGTTATTGCTTTAGAACCAGAACAAATGCCGATTATGAGTAAGGGAATTAATGAAGGAAATCATAGAATTGAAGGTATAGGAGATGATTTTATACCTAGTATTGTGGATAATACTTTGATAGATAAGATTGTTACAATAGATGATGAAGATGCAATTAATATGGCAAGAATTTTAGCTAGAAAATTTGGGTTGGGAGTAGGTATTTCTAGTGGAGCTAATTTGCTTGCAGCAGTTATTAATTTTAAGAATGAAGATAATGTTGTTACTGTGTTTGCTGATGATTTTAAAAAATATTTGTCTACAGATTTAGCTAAGGAGATTAATTTAAGTAAAGAGTTAATATCAAATAAGGTAGAGATAATAAGTATTGAGAATGTTTAAAAAGAAATTTTAAGTATTTTGATAAATAGGGATAGATAGTTAATCATTTAGAATAATATGATAAGATAGATTATATATTGGAGTGATATTATGAATAACTATTATAGTTTTGATATTTTAAATAATCAGGGATTAATTAACTTTGTTACTGATAGAAGTTTGGATATTAATTATAATAAACAAAGTAGAGATGAAATAAGAAATATATTACAAAGTATGAGTGAATATCAATTTAAGAATATTATTA
Source organism: uncultured Muribaculaceae bacterium (assembly GCA_964545885.1). GTDB lineage: Bacteria > Bacillota_I > Bacilli_A > RF39 > UBA660 > Coprovivens. The sequence continues at coordinate 1,541 of CAZJHG010000028.1, forward strand.
GTCCAAGACAGACACATACTAATAATGTTGTAGTTATAAATGAAGATAATCTTGATAGTGAATTATATGATGTAGATGGAGTTATTACTAAGTTAAAGGGTGTTGCTTTGACAATAGCTACAGCAGATTGTCAAAGTATAATACTTTATGATAAAGAAAAAGAAGTAATAGGTAATATACATTCAGGATGGAAAGGTACTTTAGGAAAGATATTAAGTAAAGGTATTAATCTTATGATAGATGAATTTTCAAGTAATGTAGAAGATATTATTGTATGTGTAGGACCTAGTATATTAGGGTGTTGTTTTGAAGTAGACAAAGATGTTGTTGATATGTTTAATGAAGAATTTATTGATATAGAAGAATTTATTAAGTTAGGCGAAATTAAGGAAGGTAAACAGAAATACTATATAGATACAGTAGGTATTAATAAACAAGAATTACTTAGAATGGGTTTATTAGAAGAAAATATTTATTTAAGTAATATTTGTACTAAGTGTAATAGTGATACTTATCATTCTTATAGAGGACATGGAGTAGATAGTGGGAGAAATATTACTTTAGTTTGTAGAAAATGGTGAAGTTATGGACATATACGAAGTATTAAATAATTTAGAAATAGAGTATGAAGAAATAGAGCATAGTGCTGTTTACACAGTTGATGAAGCTAAGAAGATAGAATGTCAATTAGATGGTATTGGATGTAAGAATTTATTTTTAACTGATAAAAAAGGTTATTATTATTTATATGTTTTAAAAGATGATAAGAAAGCTGATTTAAAAGATTTGGCTTTGAAATTAAATGTATCTAGATTAACTTTTGGTAATGAAGAAGATTTAAGAAGATTGTTGGACTTAAGTAAAGGGAGTGTTACACCTTTAGGAATTATAAATGATTTTGATAATAAAGTAATCTTAGTATTTGATAAAGAGATTGTTGGAGAAAGGATTCTTTGTCATCCAAATGTTAATACGAAGACGATATCTATTAACTGGAATGATTTAATTAGGATTGTTTTATATTTTAATCATCAATATATTGAATATTAGTGTTTGGTAACTAGATAAAATATTGACAAAAGAAATGTTCTTAAATATACTATCACTTACTAAAGAGGGGGATTTAGATGAGTGAAACAGTAAAGAAGTTTTTGAATTATTTACAAGAAAGACATAATGAGATATTAAAAAGTATTATGAGCTCAGCAGTTAGAAGTGCTTTTTCAGATGAATCATCTATTGTAGTAGAAAATACTGGTTATAGTAATTTTAAAGATATATATATTAGAAATGCATATGATAATGAAGTTAATGAAATGACTGAAATAAAAAGACTTATTAGATTGCTATCTACTCCAAAAGAAGAATGGAGCAAATATGTTGAAGTCTTTGTTGATTTTGATAAATTAGAGAATATTTTAAGAAAATCTACTTTAAGAATAAAAGAACAAGTTGATGTTATAATGACTATGTTTGAAAGAAATTTATCTACTTCTATATTGAGTAATGTTAATTTAGGATTTGATATGAGAGCTATTGAAAATTATGAATTTAAAACTATGGATAATGAAGAAGCAGCAGATATGATTTATAGTGGTGAATATGTTTCTTTAGGAAATATGGGGAGTGAAAATATTCCAGAAGATAAGAAAGCTAAATTTCAAGAGTTGTTTGAATTTGTTGAAAGTCATCCAGTAAGTATTGATAGTATAAAAGATTTACACAGATTAATATTTGAACATTATTTTAATAAAACAGATTCATTTGATTACGAAGATATAAATGTTATTATTATGGTATTAAAAGAATTTAATATAAGTGATGAATATGCTAATTTAATAAGAAATGTCTTTGTAAAAGAAATTAAAAAGAGAGAACAAGCTAAAGAAGTGTTTGTTACTGGAGAATTTCAAAGAAGAGTAGAAGAAAATAGAATATCTGAAAAAGAATATAATCTATTAAATAGAGAATTAAGAAAATATTTTGATTTAGATAATATGATTGCTAGAGAACCATTAGATTTAGAAATGCAAATATATTGTGTTAGTTTAATGATAAGAATGAAAATAGATGGTAAAGTTATTAAACAGGCTTTAAAGATTATGAGTAGAGACTATAAGTATTTAAGTGGCCAAAGTAATTCAATTACATTATTTTGTCAATTGTATGATAAATTAAGTTATTATGAAGAAATTGATGGAGTTGAGGAGTCACTTAATCAAATGAAAGAGTTTTTACAAGAAATATTTATTTGTAATGATGAAGACTATGTATTTTGGAGAAGTGTTATAGGAGAAGAACTTAGTAAAGCTACAGAACTTATTCCAGATATTTACGAATATGAAATAGAAGAAGCAAAAAAATTAGTTAAAATAAATAAATAAGTGATATAATATACTATGTAATTACCCCATCGCCAAGTGGTAAGGCATCAGGCTCTGACCCTGACATTCCGTAGGTTCGAATCCTACTGGGGTAACCATAGTATATAAAATCTCTAATAAGAGATTTTTTTTAAAGGGGAATAGTTATGAAAGAATTAGAAAAAGAAATAGAAGAAATAAAAACACGTAATAAAAGAGTTGAACTAGATAAAAAATGGGAGACTAGTTTTACTAGAAAAATATGTATAGCAATACTTACCTATATAGTAGTAATTATTTATAATTATATGACAAGTAAAATAAATAATATTTGGTTAAGTAGTTTGGTACCTGTAATTGGATTTACATTATCTACATTATCATTAAAAGGGATAAGAATTATTTGGGAGAAAGCAAAAAGGTAGAATTTTCTACTTTTTTTTAGTGCTTTGTGTTATAGTAGATAACTACTAGTGGGTGGTATTATGGGTAAAATTGATTTACTAAGGGAAATTAAGGTTACTAAGAATAAAGAATTATATTATAATTGTCCTGCTGAATATTTAAGAGATTTTGATTTTATAACAGAGATAATTAATATATTTAAAGATGATTTTGATTTTATTGATGAAGTAGCAGAAAGTTATGTTAAATATATTCCAGCTGAAGATATAAATGAAAATCCTGAATATGTAGAATTGTGTATATTATTAGGACAATATGTACCAAAAGGACATCCTTATTATATATTTTATACTAATAGGTTAGAAGGTATATATGGGATATTGTTATTAAATGTTATTATGCTTAAACAAGAGTACTCTGATGTATCAGAATTAGGATTTTCTGTATTAATGGATGTACATGGAGATAGAAAAAATATATTAGATTATTTTGCTAGAAGATTAATGGATGAACTATATCATAAAAATCGTTGTGGTAATTTTGAAGATTTAGTACATAAATATTGTGATAATGCAGTTAATATTATGGATGAAGGGTATGTTGATTTTTTTGTAAGAAATTTATATGGAGTAGATGAATCATTAAGTTACTATGTATTTAATCATACTTATTTATTAGATAACTTAGTTGATGAGTTAGATGCTGTTTGTGAAAATTGGGATGATTATGAACAATTATTATCTGAAAAATGTGTTTCAGTAGTTAGAGAGTGGGTTAATAATAAGAGAGAAAATAGTGAATATGGAAATGATTTTGACTATGAGCAAACTATGAAAGAAGTTATAGTTAGTATGAATTTTTCTAATATGTTTAATTTAAATAAAAGGGAAGTAATAGCTAATAGGAGTAAGGTGTTATCTTTTTCAGCTATGGAATTTAAGAAAGATTTAAAAGAATTTATTAATAAAGTATTAATTGATAGAATGACATTAACAGAGTTAGATAATATATCTTTAGAAGAAAGCAAAGAATATAAGAAAGAATTAAAGTTATGACAGAAGAAGAATTAATTAGAACTAATATGTTAATTCATGGACATAATCCAGTAGTTGATTTAATATCTGTAGATAAAAAGTTGGTGGATATGGCAGCTATTTTAGCAATGAATGAAGACTATGAAAATGTTCAATTTAGAATAGAGAGAGAAAAGCTTAGAGAAGCATTAAATAAATCTAGGATATTTTTTCAGAGTTATTTTAATTTACATAAAGTATCCTATGCTAATGATTTAATTTTAAAAATAAAATTAACTGGTAAAAAAGTAAGAGATGAAGATGAATTAATAAAATTATATAATAATGTTGGTAGAGATATTAGTCCATTTAAATTACCAGTTAAGTTAGTTAATAAACCTTACTATTATGGAAATGTAGCATTACTTACTAATTTAAGTGAAGATGAAGAATTTTTAAAAAATATGAAATTATTTTTTAAGAATATAGATTTAAGTAATAAGACTAGTTCAATAACATCTGTTTGTTATGTTCATGAAATAGTACATACACAGTTAGAAAGTTTAAAAGGTAGTGTAGAAGATTATTATAATAGTGAATTACTTAGTATATTCTTAGAATTGGTATATTCTTATATGCAAGGTGAAGAAGTACTTAGTGAAGTATTAAAAAATAGGATTAATTTATTTTTATGTGATATAGATGGTGTATTTAAATATGTTTTAAAAATGGATATGAGAGAAGGTAAATGGGAAAATATAATTGGATGTAAGTATATAGTATCAACTTTAAAAGCATTTAATTTGTTTTTTACATTTTATTATGGAAGCAATAATACAAAAAAATATATTTTAAATTGTATACAAGATGTATTTGATGGAAAATATACATTAGAAGATATGTTGAAAAAATTAGATATTACATATGAAAATAGTTTAGATAGCGAGAAAGTATTGAGATTGATAAAAAGATAAAAAGCCACGTATGTGGTATTTTTTTGTAGTTGAGGTGAATTATAAAATGGTATTCAAATAAGTTTAAGAATTAGATTTGATGATAGAGATGGTAAACCCAGTTGTAAATGCACTTTTTTTAGTTGACAGATATGTTCGGGGGGGGGTAAAATTATTATAAGAAAATAGAGGAGTGGGATTGTGAAAAAGAAGGTATTTTTAATTTTATTTATTTTAATGATGCCATTTTTAGTTAATGCTAAGAACTTTGATGAGATGTCATTAAAATGGACTAATGATACAGAAAGCTACTATTTTGATGAATTAGAGGCACATCAATTATCTGATGGTGTTTTAGTAGTTTATGTTGATAAGGTTGAAAAATATAATTATAAGACTGGATATGTTGATTCTTATGATTTAGGAGAATCAAATATATTTGCAAGTTATTTATGGGGCGAAAATTTAGTAATTGCATATACTGATGATGCTGAAGGTCCTATGAAGTTTTTACTTTTAGATAAGGATTTAAAAGTATTAAAGAGAAGTTATTATGATGGCGATGATATTGAGTATTGGGAAGTACTAGAGGATTATGATATAACTGAAATTGATGGTAGATTGTATTTTTCTGATTGCAAGGGTTATGGTTGGTATTATAATTTCTGGTTAGATGAAGATTTAAATGTAGAAGATGCTGCTTATGCAAGTGATGGTTCATATTTATATTTTGCTTCTTCTACTAAAAAATTAACAAAATACGATAAAAAAGATAACGCTAAGGAGTCATATACTTTTGCAAGTGTTGGTAGTAATTATTGGTATGCTTATTTTAATGAAATATATTTATTTGTTGATTCGGATAATACTGTTGCATATATCTTTGATGAAGACCTTAATTTAAAGAAAAAATTAAATAATTTTGATTATTATGATTGGTATTTATATAACGATATGATTTATTTAGTAGCTTCTGATGGTAATTTGTATTATTTTAATGATGAGTATGAAATTACTAAATGTAGTAAACAAGATACATTTTATCAATATTTCTATGTTTGGTATATACTAGAAGAAAAATATGGTGAAAAATTATATGATTATGTAGAAGAAATGGATAATGAAGGAAATCATTGGATTTATGTAACTTTAAATAATGGTCAATACTATCAATGGGATGTTGAACTATTATATTTTGATAAGAATATGAATTTAGTATTTACAAAAGAAGTAGAAAATATTGATTGGAGTTACTATTATTGGCCTTGTATAAATACTTCAAATAAATATTTAGCAATTGCTTATTTAAATAAAGAACTTGGTAAAGTAAATGTTATCTTCTATGATAAAGAAGGTAATGAATTACATACTATTTTAGTTGATGATTATGGTAATACTGCTTTACCTTGTATATTTAATATGACTGATAATGGTATAAACATTGCTTTATTTCCTAAGAGTTATGCTTTAGATACTAAAGGTAAAACTGATACTAAGGGTGATTTAAAAATATTATATTATGAGATGCCTTATGATATTAATGTTGTTAAGAAAACTGGTGGTAATGTTACTATAACTAAGAAGAAAGCGTATACTGGAGAAGTTATTGAAGTTACTGCTACTCCAGATAAAGGATATGTTCTTGGTAAAGTACTTGTTACTGATACAAGTGGTAATACTCTTACTTATACTGAAGGAAAATTTACTATGCCAAGTAGCGATGTAACAGTTGAAGCTCAATTTGTTCCAGAAAATCCTGATACAGCAGCATTTATTGGATTGGCTATAATAGTTGTTGGTGCTATTTCTTGCTTCTGGTTTGCTACTTCTAAGAAAAAAATATCTTGGCATAATAAGTAATTAATAAATAATTAACAAGCAATTTATGTTGCTTGTTTTCTTTTGATAAAAATGGTTTGTTTAATAGAAAAAATTGCTTTTTTAAAGTATTTGGTTTATATTACATTTCTTGAAATGTGGTGAGGCCTATGAAAGGTAATAGAGATTATGTTAATAGATTACTTCAAGATAATGTTGATGAATCAATAATTAATTATGTAAGTAAATCTTTGGATAAATTAGGTAATCAATTAGAAATAGCTATTGGTATATATATTAGACTTTGTAAAATATTTAGTTATAATTCTAAGTTTGTTGTTGATCAGGATTATTCTTTAATAGATGATTTATCTAAAATAACTGTTGATAACTCTGAAGTTGTTTGTCTTCATTGGGCGATTATTTATTCTAAAATGCTTGATATGTATGGAATAAAAAACGAATTAATAGGTGATGATTCTCATATATATGTAAAAGTATGTGTTGATGATTATGTAATTCACGTTGATGCTGTTGAATATGGTAATATAAAGGGAAAATATGTAGTTTCTGATTTAGCATTGAGTAAGGTGGATTTAAAGATTAGAAGTTTTAATACTTTAAGTAAAGAAAAAAATAAAGAATTAAGTAGAATAATAGATGATGTTTATAAAAAGTTAAATATAAAGATTTATGATACAGAGAAATTTGAGAAAATTTTAGATAAGTATAAAAGATATTTAAAATTACAAAGAATAAGCAGATTAGGTGATGAAAATTCTTTGATAGATAGAGAGGATATTATTAGTAGAATTAGCTTTATTAATCATTTTTATCCTTTAGGGAAAGATATACCAAAAGTAGAAAAGGCACAGTTCCTTGTAAAGTATTGTGCAAGTTTATTTGAAGGTTTTGATTGTCTTAATTTTAGAAGTGTTTCTTTAAAAGAATATGGGGAAAATTATGGTTTATTAAGATTAATTGTGTGTAAAGATAGAGAAAAGAATTATTATTATTTTTTAGAAAGTAGTAAAGGTTTTATAGAGTATACAAAAGAAGAAATATTAGATTTAATAGAAGAAAGAGAATTTTATTTTAAAAATAATGTATATGGTTGTTTAGGATTTGAAACTAATGAAATAAAAAGGAAAAAAACTTTACATTAATAAGTTTACTTAATTAAGATTTTTTGATATTATTAAATTGTTAAAAGGGAGTAGTAACCCGTTAGGGATTATATGCGTCATAACGATTTTTAAATCCGCGTATAATTTAAAATACAAGACTTTTATATTTTAAGTATAAGAGTTTTTTTATTTGAGGAGGAATGAAAGTGGAATATTTATTACTTGTTTTAGGATTTGTGTTGTTAATTAAAGGAGCAGATTTTTTTGTAGAAGGTTCATCTAATATAGCAAAATTTTTAAAGGTACCTACTATTATAATTGGATTAACTTTAGTAGCTTTTGGGACTTCGGCACCAGAAGCAGCAGTTAGTATTACGGCAGCTATTGGTGGTAATTCTGATATTGCAATATCTAATATAATTGGTTCTAATATATTTAATTTACTTTGTGTACTTGGAATAACTGCGTTGTTTAAAGATGTTGTCGCTGAGAAAAAAGTTATTAAGAAAGATTATATGATAGCTTTATTTGCTGCTTCTTTGTTATTAGGATTAATTGGTGGATACTATTATTTTAGTAAAGAATTAGTATTAGGTAGATTAGGTGGAATTATTTTATTAGTAGTTTTAATATTCTATTTATTTAATTTGATACGAGGCATTAGTGAGAAAGATAAAAAGAAAGTAGAAAGTAAGAAATTTTCTTTTAAAGATATTTTATTTATTATAGTTGGTTTAATTAGTATAATAATGGGTGGAGATTTAACGGTAGATTGTGCTACTATAATTGCCAAAGAATGGGGATTAAGTGATAGATTTATAGGACTTACTATAGTAGCTATTGGAACTTCTTTGCCAGAATTGTGTACTTCTTTAGTTGCTTTATTTAAAGGTGAAAATGATATAGCAGTTGGTAATGTTATAGGAAGTAATATTTTTAATATTTTATTTATACTTGGAGCTAGTAGTGTTTTTAGTCCAATGCATATAGCATTGGAATCTATTATAGATTTAGGTATATTGATAGTATTGTCTATAATAGTACTTATTATGTTTTTGAAAGATTATAGATTAAGGAACTATGAAGGATTTAGTATGATAGTTCTTTATATTGTTTATTGTATTTATATTTTTATAAGATAGTGTTCACAAAAAGAACACTATTTTTTCATTTTTTGGACAAAATAATATCATATTAGTAGTTTATACTGAAATTATGAAAGGAGAGAGAATTATATTGAATATTAAATTAATTGGAGCTAATTCACGTAATGGAATAAAAATGAAAAAAGTAATTGAAAAAACTATGGAAGATAGTGATTTAGATATAAATTTAATATTATTGGATGATGAAAAATCTAAAATAAAATATAATGTTAAAAATTTTCCTGGTATTGTAGTAAATGAAAAATTAGTTAGCCAAGGTAAAGTTTTGACTGAAAGAGAGTTTAGAAAAGTTCTTGCTTAAAAGCCATATTATTTGGCTTTTTTTGTTGTTTATAATAATAGAGAACAAATAATTTGTTTTTGTCAAATTGACCTTTTAGCTTTTTTGAGTATAATACTTTTATGGCACGGAGGCCGATATGAAAATAGATACTGAAAAATTATCCAAAGAAATGAATGATACTTTGATACATAGAGCTTGTGTGATGAGAAGTGGTCAATATTTATCAACATATTTGATTCATAATAATAGAAGTATAGATGCCATAAGATTACTTGGGAGATGCTCTGTTCATGATATTTCTAAAATACAAAATACGGAGGAGTTCATTTCTTTAGCTAGTATTATAGATGAAATTGATAGTATGGCTGATGTAAGTCACGTACAAACTGATAAGCAAGTAGATGCTAAAAAATTACATTGGATGAATAATTCACATCATCCAGAACATTATGAAAGTCCTAATGATATGAGTGAATTAGATTTATTAGAGATGGCTTGTGATTGTCATGCAAGAAGTAAACAAATGGGGTCTGATTTAATTAAATATATTGAGAAACAACAAGAATTGAGATTTGGTTTTGATAATGAACATTTTAGAAAATTAAGAAATTATTGTGTTGCATTATATGAGATGACTAAAGATGATGATTATTCTGCTGTTTTAAATACTGGATTACCTATTGATTTAGAACTTCGTGATACTACTGTAGCTATGTTAGAAAGATTTGATGAATCTTGTTATAGAAATTATGTTTATACAGATAGATTATATATGAGAAAAGAAAATAATCCGGATTTTGCTTCCATAGTTTATTCTATTCATTTGAGAACTGATAATAGTTATGTTGGACAAATTTTGTTAAAATGTAATGGTTTTATTGAATGGAAGATATTTGAAAGTTATTTAGGAAATGAATACTTTTTAGAAGCACTAGATAAATTAATAGAAATTACAGCGATGGATCAATTATTTTTAATAGTTAAAGCTGATAATGAAGATGTTAGAAGATTAATTGAGGATGTTGGTTTCGAAAAGGTAAACGGGGATAATGGTAATATTACATATAGATTTAAGAAGTTAGGAAAGAAACTTGAGAAAGTATTAGTTTAATATAAAAAGAGAATCTAGTTATGGTTCTCTTTTAGTTTGGCTCCTTGGTAGGTGTTTCTTTTTACCATTTCTTTATCTATATCGTTTAGGACACAGAATTTTTTTAGTAACCAAGTTGGTTCGATTAAGTCTTCTTTTTTGGGGTCACCAGTAATTCTATGAATAACTATTTCGGGAGATAGATATTCTAGTTGAGATATTACGATATCTATATATTCTTCTTTAGTAAGGATATGAAAAGGATGTTCTTGATAATAATCTGCTAAGTCAGTATTTTTTATTATATGGAGCATATGGATTTTGATACCATTTATTTTAAGATTATTTAAGTATTTAACTGTTTCTATCATATCTTCTTTTGTTTCACCTGGTAAACCGTTGATAATGTGAACTACGACTTCAATGTTTCTTTTTTGTAGTTCTTTAATAGCTGTTTCAAAGTTTTCTAGGTTGTGTCCTCTGTTTATGAAGTTTAAGGTTTTTTCATGGATGGATTGAAGTCCTAGTTCAACTATTAAGTTAGTTCTTTTTGATAGTTCTTCTAGGTAGTCATAGCATTCTTTGGTTATTGCATCACTACGAGTTGCAATGTTTAATCCAACTACATTAGGTAGTGAAAGAATTGTTTTGTATTTTTCTTTTAGGATAGGAAGTGGAGCAAAGGTATTAGTATTAGCTTGAAAATATCCGATATAATAACTATTAGGCCATTTTCTTTCCATTATTTCTTTTACTTCATTAAATTGAGTAATAAGGTCTTTTTCAACGTTACCAGCAAAGTCGCCTGAACCTAGTCTTGAGCAGAAGATACATCCTTTACCATTAATTTTATTAGGACAAGAAAATCCACCATTTAAAGATACTTTGAAAGTCTTTTTACCATATTTATTTTTAAAATAGTAGTTTAATGTATGATATCTTTTATTATCTAGGCTATATTTGAACATAGTAATCACCGAAGTTATTATAACATTAAATTTGTGATGTTTATTATTTAATTATTTGATATAATTAAAATAGTTAGATATTAACTTAAGAATAGAAAAGGTGAATTGCATGGCAGAATTAGGTGAACATTTTAAAGTAGACTATAAAGATTTAATTAGTAAGCCACAAACTGTGTTTAAGGGACAATTTTATAGAATAACTGTATTAAGTGAACTATTAATTAGATTAGAATTTAGTGAAGAAGGATATTTTGAAGATAGACCAACTGAATTAGTAAAGTTCAGAAATTTTTCTATTCCCCAAATGAAAGTTGATCAAAATGAAAGATATTTAGATATTACTACTAAATATTTTAACTTGAGATATGAGAAAGAAAAATCATTTACTGGTAGTAAGTATGCTCCAGATAGTGTACTTAGAATCAAACTATTAGATTCAGCTGGTAAAGAATGGTATTTTGGTCACGCTGAGGCAAGAAACTATTATGGTATAGCTGCTAATATTGATAGAACTGTTGACCCTTTTGTAGAACAGGCTGAGGTAAAAGATTTAAAACATTTAAAAAAACATTTTGAAAACTTAATTGATTCAAAAACCAAAGGATTATACTCTGCTGATGGTTTTGCTTCAATTGATGATAGTAAGAGTAACTTTATTGCGGAAGATGGTTCTATTATCTATAATGATAGAAAAAGAATTGATACTTATGTTTTTTTATATAACAAAGATTTTGGTAATTGTTTACAAAGTTATTATACTTTAACTGGGATGCCACCATTAATACCTAGATATGCTTTGGGTATTTGGTGGAATAAAAGTGATTTTTATTACTTTGATGATATAAAAAAATTATTAGTTGATTTTAATAAATATAAGATACCAATGAGTGTTTTATTACTTGGAGATAATTGGCATTTAAAAGATAAAAATAATTTAGCGAGATTTAATTCAGGATTTACTTTTAATAGAGATTTATTTTATAAACCAGCTGAATTTGTAAAATATATGCATGATAGGGGAGTTAGAGTTGGTGTTAGTTTGGATCCTAGTGAAGGAATTCATCCACATGAACCTAAATTCGATGAAATAGCTAAATCATTGGGTGTTTCTGATAAACAAATTATTCCATTTAATGTTTTTGATAAACAACTACTGATTTCTTATTTTAATTCTTTAATAGAACCATTGTATAAAATTGGTATAGATTTCTTTTGGATTAATTATCGTAATTTAAAAGATAAAAAATCAAATGACGCTCTTAATTATTATCATTTTAATGATTATTCTAAAAGAGAAGATTTAAGACCTATGTTACTTAGTAGAGCTAATACTTATGGGGCACATAAGTTTCCTGTTCATTATAGTGGGGAAACTTTGGTTAGTTGGAAAACATTAAAATTATTGCCTTATTTTAATAGCACTGCTTCTAATTTAGGAATGTCTTGGTGGAGCCATGATATAGGTGGATATAAGGATGGTATTGAAGATTCAGAATTATATGCTAGATATGTTCAATATGGAACTTTTAGTCCAATATTTAGATTTAGTTCTAAGTATGGAAGATATTATAAAAGAGAACCATGGAAATGGGATATTAAAACTCAAAGTATAGTAAGAGATTACTGTCAAATGAGACATAGATTAATACCATATATTTATAGTGAAGCATATAAGTATCATAAAATTGGATTACCTCTTATTCAACCTCTTTATTATCAATATCCAGAAATATATGATGAGATAGATTATAAAAATGAATATTATTTTGGTAGTGAATTATTTGTTGCTCCAATTACTAAACAAAAAGATAAAGTAATGAATAGATCAGTAGAAAAGATATTCTTACCTAAAGGAACTTGGTATGATTTTAAAACTGGTAAGAAATATTTGGGTAATAAAAGATATATTTTATTTTATAAAGATGAAGATTATCCTGTATTTGCTAGAGATGGGTCAATAGTTTGTATGGGTGATTTAGAAGAAAATTTAAATATTACTAATTGTCCTAAGACTATGGAAGTTCATATATTTCCTGGTAAGAGTAATCAGTATAATCTTTATGAAGATGATGGTTTTAGTAATTTATATAAAGATGGGTATTATTTACTTACTAGAATAGATTATAATTATATGGCTAATAATTATACTTTGATAATTAGACCGGTTGAAGGTAAGACAGGAATTGTACCTGCTAAGAGAAATTATCGTATTAGGTTTAGAAATACTAGAGAAGCTAATGATGTTATTGTTTATGTAGATAATGAAAAAGTACAAGCTGATACTTATGTAGATGATACTGACTTTATTGTTGAGGTTAATGATGTTCCTACTACTAAGCAATTAACTATTAATTGTAAGGGTAAAGATATTGAGATTGATGCTGTAAGATTGATTAATGATGATATTGATTCAATTATCTCTGACTTACAAATAAAAACTAATTTAAAAGTAGAAATTGGTAATATAGTATTTGCTAATTATAGTATGGAGAAAAAAAGGGTTGAGATTAGAAAGCTTCAAAAGAAGGGGCTTGATCGAACATTCGTAAATATGTTTATGAAATTGTTAGAGTATGTTGCACAAATTTAATTTTAAGATTATAATAAAAATTAATTAGTGAGGGGATGATTTTATGTACGGACCAGGAGGACCAGGAGGAGGACCACATGGTGGTGGGCCACACGGAGGAGGTCCACATGGTGGACCAAGAGGACCACATGGTGGATTTGGTGGGCCATATGGAGGTCATGGGCCACATGGCGGACCTGGGCATCCTTACAGATATCCAGGCGGATATAGAAGAGGCCATACTGTAGTTGGTGGAGGGACTAATTATTTAGACTCTCATTATGAAAAACAAGCCAATTTTAAAATTAATTCAATTGCTATGGCCTTTAGATCTAAAGCTAAAACTAAATTAGGAAAAAATTTTATGGGCTTTATAGGAGCTAGTAGATTAGCTACTGCTGGTAATTGGCATTATGATGTATTTAAATCAAAAGAAGAATCTGCTGATAAATTATTTAAAAAGAAACAAATTTCATCTTTAGTATGTAAATATAGAAAATTAAAAGCAGCTTCTAATTACTTTGGATATTTATTTAAAATAGGAAGATATAGTCTTGAAGAATATCATTATAATTTAAATGCATATGCTGAAAGTATTGGAGTATCAGAAAGTGTAGATTATGGAGCTTATACACAAGTAGTAAGTGAAGAACCAAACTTTTTACATAGTAGATAATACTTGAATAAAAAGAAATTATAATTTATAATACATTTTAAAGCGAAGAAGAAAGAGTAGTAATATATGAAGATATATAGAGAGCTAATGGTTGGTGGAAATTAGTTATTAGAATATATGAACTTGCTTTTGGAGCAGATAGGGTAATTCCTTTATAGATGTTAAGCTAATATAGAAATATATTAGAAATTAAGGTGGTACCACGACATATTCGTCCTTATGATGAATATGTCTTTTTATTTAGGAGATGATTTAGTGTTTAATTTAATTATGTTTATATTAATATTCTTAGTTGTATACTTTGTTTATTACTTTATATTTGATGATAAACTCAAAAAGGAAAAGTATACTAAGATATCTGAGTTAGTTTTGTTAACAAGAAAATTTGACTTAGATAAAAAGAAAATGAATTATAGAAGTGCTTTGAATGGTGTTGCAATAATAAATGCTTTTATAATAGCAGTTACTTTTACAATAATTGATTTAATACCAATTGATGTTGTGTTTAAATTAGTTGTGGCATTTGTATTAATGCTAGGCTTAATATTTGGCTTATACATGTTATATGGTAAAAAATTACAAAAGAAGTGGGGAAAGAAATAATGGAATATAAGTTTAATGAAATTGAGAAGAAATGGCAAGAATATTGGAAGAAAAATGAAACATTTAAAACAGATGTTTGGGATTTTAGTAAACCTAAATATTATGTATTAGATATGTTTCCTTATCCTAGTGGAGTAGGATTACATGCAGGACATGTTGAAGGATATACAGCAACTGATATAGTTTCAAGAATGAAAAGAATGCAAGGATTTAATGTATTACATCCAATGGGATATGACTCATTTGGTTTACCAGCTGAACAATATGCTGTACAAACAGGGAATCATCCTAATGGATTTACTGAAAAAAATATTAAATATTTTAGTGAACAATTAAATACTTTAGGATTTGATTATGATTGGACTAAAATGATTGCTACTAGCGATCCTAAATATTATAAATGGACTCAATGGATATTTTCACAATTATATAAAGATGGATATGCTAAGTATGTAGATATGCCAGTTAATTGGTGTGAAGAACTAGGAACTGTTTTATCTAATGATGAAGTTATTGATGGTAAATCTGAACGTGGTGGTTATCCAGTTGTTAGAAAAAATATGAAACAATTGTGTATCGATCAAGCAGCATTTGCAGAAAGATTACTTGAAGGATTAGATGAAATAGATTGGCCTGAATCAACAAAAGAAATGCAAAGAAATTGGATTGGTAAATCAATTGGAGCACATGTTACTTTTAAAGTAGATGGATTCGATAAAGAATTTACAGTATTTACTACAAGATGTGATACTTTATTTGGAGCTACTTATTGTGTATTAGCACCAGAGCATGAATTTGTTGATGAAATTACTAGCGAAGATAAAAAAGAAGAAGTAACTGCTTATAAAAAAGCTTGTGCTTCTAAAAGTGATTTAGAAAGAACAGAATTAAATAAAGATAAAACAGGAGTATTTATTGGGGCTTATGCAATTAATCCTGTAAATAATAATAAAATACCTATTTATATAAGTGATTATGTTCTTGCTAGTTATGGAACTGGA
>CAZJHG010000029.1:0-16810 GCA_964545885.1 uncultured Muribaculaceae bacterium
GCATTTCCTCTACTGTTACATCAAGACCAGCTTCTATCCATTCATTAACTAATTGTTCAGCTTTTACTTTTTCTTCATCAGTTAATTTATGATCACAACTAAAGTCAAATCTCATTCTTTCACTAGTTATATTAGAACCTTTTTGATGTACATCAGGTCCAACTACTACTTTTAAAGCTGCATTAAGTAAGTGTGTACAAGTATGATACTTAGTTTCTATCTCACCATCACCAGCTAATCCACCTTTAAACTTGCCTTGAGAAGCAGTTCTACTCTTTTCTTGGTGTTCTCTAAATTTCTCTTTAAATCCCTCAGAATCAACCTTTAAACCACGTTCTTGAGCTAATTCCTCAGTAAGTTCCAAAGGAAAACCATAAGTATCAAATAATCTAAATGCAGTAGCTCCATCTAAGTCTTCATTATTTCTAGTTACTTTTTCAAACTCTCTCAAACCTTTTTCCAAAGTTCTATTAAACTTAATCTTCTCACTTCTTAATACTTCCAAAGCAACTTCATAATTATCAACTAACTCTTTATAATAAACTTTATATTTCTCTAATAATAACTTAGCAATTTCTTGTTCCCAATCACTATTAATATCTATATTTAATGTTTTAGCATGTCTAATAGCTCTTCTAATCAATCTTCTTAATATATACCCTTGATCAGTATTACTTGGTTTAATACCAGCAGGATCAGCACTAATAAACACAGCAGTTCTTAAATGATCAGCAATAATTCTCATACTTCTTTTATTATCTTCATAAGGAACACCAGATATCTTAGATATAAGTTCAATAACATCTTTCCATACAGAAGACTCATAATTATCATTAACACCCTCTAATATAGCAGTAGTTCTTTCAACACCCATACCAGTATCTACATTCTTACTTGGTAACTCAGTTATCTTACCATCCTTATCCTTATTAAATTGCATAAATACATTATTCCAAATTTCAACCCATCTATCATCCTCAGGATCAAATTTATCAGGTATCTTATCATCACTTCTAAAATAGAATATCTCAGTATCAGAACCACATGGTCCAGTCTCTCCTGCTATCCAAAAATTATCTTCTACAGTACGAGCAATTCTCTCCTCAGGTATTCCCAAACTTATCCACTTATCATGACTCTCTTGATCAAATGGAATATCCTCATTACCAGCAAATATTGTAACAGCTAATCTTTCTACCGGAATATTTAAATGTTTAGTTAAAAATTCAAAACTCCATTCAATACTTTCTTGTTTAAAATAATCTCCTAAACTCCAATTCCCTAACATTTCAAAGAATGTATGATGAGTAGTATCTCCTACTTCATCTAAGTCATTAGTTCTAATACATTTTTGATAATCACATAATCTTGTCCCATATGGATGTTTTTGTCCCATTAAATATGGTATTAATGGCATCATTCCAGCAGTATTAAATAATACTGATGGATCATTTTCTGGTACTACAGGAGCACTAGGTATTTGTTTATGTCCTTTACTAACAAAAAAATTAATATATAAATCTTTTAAATTCATTTTACTTCATTCCTTCCACTATCTCTTTTACTTGTTTTTTTAATGTTTCATCATATTTATTTTCTATTACATAATCAAATCCTTGATATGTATCTAATTCTAACTCTGTATGATGATTCATCTCATCATTTGTTAATTTTCTTTTACTTTCTTTGCTATTTACTCTAATTGCAATAACTTCGAAATTATCAAGTTTCTTAAAGTATTCAATTTCATGTACTAATCTAACATCACTTATAATTACATTAAATATGTTTTCTCCTTCATATACTTCAATATCTTCTAATATACGTTTTGTTAAAAAATCTTCATCAATGGCTCGTAATTTATCTCCCATATTTTGTAAATACTCTCTAGGCTTATTAATATCTCTTCCATCCCAATCAGTTAATTCCAAAGTAAATAATTTTATATATTTACTAAAAGAAGTAATGACTGAATTACCTAAAGTATCTTTTATTATATTAGCTACCTCATTTTTTCCACTACCAGCTTTACCTGCTACTAAAAATATTCTCATATTCCATCTCCTTAAACAAAAAAAACACACTACTTGCCAAGGAGCAAATAATGCGGTACCATCCTTTATTTTACTTAATTAATATAACGGTTTTACCCGGTTAATCTCCGAAGGTAGCTATTTCCCTTTTCATCTTCTTAGTTTTCACCAACCACTAAGTCTCTATAAAGATTCCAAAGTACTTTGTCTTCATCACAGATTAATAACAAAACTACTAAAATAGATTATATATGAACTTTTTGTATTTGTAAAGTTTAAATAATTCAATTTTTTCTAAAAAAAATTATCGCTTAGCAGGTTTCAAATATAATTGAATCCCTTCATCCTCAGGAATAGAATTTACAATTCCCATTATATTTAAATCATTCAACTCATTTCTTAGTTCATCTTTTCTTTTTTTACTACCAAGCATTTTCTTCATTTCTTTAGCAAACCTAATTGGACTAGTATATAAAGCTATTGCTGCAATATAAAATAATGCTGTAAATAATCATCTGTAGATACTTCAAATGCTGCAAGAAACATCCACCAACCAGAAAAAAATATTCTAAATTTTTGACCTCTAAATAAAACATCAAATATTTTTTTGAAAAATAACTTAAATTTATTTATATGTTTAATTTCATCTTCTGATAAATCACGCATCTCCATAACTTTTTGATACGTTTTAATAGTTTTTTCTGGATTTTCAAATTCAATTTTCTTATTAATTATAACGCTTATTTTTTCATCTATCTCTACTTCACCATTAAAACTCAAGCCAACTTCATCAATTGGTAACATCTTAATTAATAAATTAAATTCAGAAAAACTATTTACATAAAAATCACCATCTTCAGAAGCTTTCTCAAATCCAAAATTCTCATCCATAAAATCCCCCCTTTTTTATAAATCTTTGCTATTATAAAATTATTTCTAAAAATATCAAATTCAAATAAAAACATCGCTATCATAGTGATGTTTTACTTAATCTAGGACCATTTGCTACTAAAGTATCTTCTTTTAATACTGCTTCATAGCACATTAATCCATATTTATTTAATTCTTCGAATTTATTAATATCAGTTAAAGTATTCATAATATCATCAAAAGAATTAACTTCGAATATTATTTTAAATTCAGCAACATTAACATACTTAGCCATACAATTATTTAAATAAAATTGTAATGCTTTGCATCTTGCTTCAGTCAAATCACAAATTCTTTCAAATGTATCCATAACATAATCATATAAATTCATTTGATTAACATCTATCTCTTTATTCATTAAATTTCTCCTTCTTCCCCTTTAAAGGTAGGAGTTTAATTGTACAATGTATCTATAGAATAGTCAAGCAAGAGCTTAAAGCAGTTTTGGACTTTCATTTTTTACTAAAGATTCTTCATAACACCTAAGTCCAAATTGTTCTATTTCTTCTTGTCTATTATTATCAAAAAGTACTCCAAGTAATCCCATTATTCCTCGATTACTTAATGCATATTCTTCAACAAACTGACCTACTTTAATATATTTAGCATAACATTTATTTAAATATCTTTTTATAATTTCACTATTAGCTTGTTCTCCTTGAAACTTATGTTGATACACATATAATACATAATCTTCTAAACTCATATTTTTAGTATCTATATAAATATTAAATTCTTTCATAAAACCCCTCTTTTTTCTTTACTTAAACTTCTTCAAGTTGTACTTAAATTGTATCACTCACCTATTTTTTAAGTCAAATTTTCCTCTAGAACATCGCTTTATTACCGGCTTAATATAAGCCAATATAACTTTTAATATAGCTAGTACTGGCGTTGCAAAGACCATTCCAATCACTCCAAATAAATTACCAAAGACAAACAATCCTATAATAACTAACACTGGACTTATTTTAATACTCTTACTCATCACAATAGGTTGCAATACATAATTTTCAATAGTTTGTACTAATACACATCCAATAATAGTCAAAATACCTAGTAATCTACTCTCAGTAAAACCAACTAATACTGCAACAAATCCCCCAATATAAGGACCTACATAAGGAATCAAATCAGTAATACCACAAACCATCCCCAGTAATATAAAACTATCTAAACCCAGCAGATAAAAACAAATACTATCTAACAAAAATACAAATCCAGCAACTAATAATGTCCCATTAACACACTTCCTTACCTCCCCACTAACTTCCTGCGACAAATTAATAACAACACACTTATACTTCTTAGGCACAATATCATAAAAACATTTAACTATTTTCTCATAATCCATACTCATATAAAGACCAAGTATCAAGCCTATCACAATAACACCAACATACTTAAAAGTACTACTAACAACATTAACAAAATACTTAGGAACATTATCTACAATAAAAGAAAATAACTTATCCAAATAATCTCTCAATCCCAAATTATTTATTCCTTCTTCAATACTTAAAAAATAATCAGGTAATATCTTAATAAATTCCATAATCTCTCTATATATCAAAGGAACAACATAATATATAAATAATCCAAATATTAAAATAAATAATAAAAACAATATAATACATACTAAATTTCTATTGTATTTCTTAGATAAGTTCTTGATAAGTGGATTAAATAACCAAGAATAAATAAAACCAATAAATACTGGTATTAAAATATTTAAAATAATTTTTATATACTTAATTATATTTAAATATCTTATCAAAAATGCTATTAATGTAAAAGCTATTAATACTAAAACTATCTCTTTTAATTTATCTATCTTCATATATCACCTAATGAAAAAAGGACCAACTAGGTCCTACATTTCCTCTATAATACAATATGTATCATTCATCATTTTATTCTTAACAGTACTTACCACAATACCAGCAACTACTGATAAGGCAGTAGCTCCAGCTAATATCATCATATCCTTTTTATTTAATTTCTTCATCATAATCACCTCTACTAGGTATTATGCTTCATCTTTAGTAAATTTATTCACTATTTGTTCCATTAAATTAGTTTTTCTATTATTAGAATAATCATTATTAACAGCCATTACAAAACTTTCTTCTTCACCTATTATAATAAGGCTCTTTTTAGCTCTTGAAACACCTGTATATATAAGTTTATTATAAAGCATCTTATAATAAGCTTTACTAACTGGCATTATTACATGAGCAAACTCAGAACCTTGACTCTTATGTATTGTAATAGCATAAGCATGCTTTATATTAATTAAATCTTCTCTCGTATATTGAACTTCATTTCCATCAAAATCTATCGTAAAAACATCTTTATTCTTACTACCCATAACACTACCTATACTACTAATATATCCAATATCACCATTAAATATATTATTATCAGGATCATTTACTAACTGTAATACTTTATCTCCTACTCGATAAATCAAATCACCTATTTTAACTTCCTTTTTATCAGGATGCTTTGGATTAAAGATATCTTGTAATAATACATTTAAATTATCTATACCATTTTCTCCCCTATACATAGGTGCAAGTATCTGTATATCCTCTTCAGTAAGTCCTTTATCTTTACTCATAATACATATTTTTCTTATCATCTCTTTAATAGAAAGTCCAGTAGCTCGTAAAAAATTATAATCATCAGTTTGTTTCATAAACTCTCTACTCAAATTATGTTCCTTAATTTCTTTAGCTAAAATTGGTATATAAGAATTATCACTTTGTCTATAAATTTGTTCTAAAGTAGTATGAGTAAACATATCAGAATTAATTAAATCATTAAGGATTAAACCAGGCCCTACACTAGGTAATTGATTACTATCTCCTACTAATACTAACGTAATATTATGACCTATTCCTTGTAATAAAGAAGCAAATAAATAAGTATCTATCATACTAGTTTCATCTACTATAATAAGTTTATGATAATTCTTATTATATTCATTTATCTGAAATTCATTCTTCTCTTTATTCCACTTTAAATATCTATGAATTGTCATCGCCGGAAGTCCAGTCGAATCACTCATCTTCTTAGCAGCTCTCCCCGTAGGTGCTAGCAATGCTATATCATTAACAACTTCTTTATAATTTAAATTATGAATTCTTACATATAACTTAACAATACTATTTATAATAGTAGTCTTTCCTGTTCCAGGTCCTCCAGTAATAATACTTATCCTATTAGTTAAAGCATTCTTAATAGCTTTCTTTTGATCAGTATTATATTTAACATCATATTCAAGTTGAACTGCTGCAATTAAATCATCAAAATTACTAACTCTTGTCTTACTATGTCTACTAATCATCTCTAAATTATCAGCAATAATCTCTTCATAATCATAATACTCAGTTAAAA
Source organism: uncultured Muribaculaceae bacterium (assembly GCA_964545885.1). Classification (GTDB taxonomy): domain Bacteria; phylum Bacillota_I; class Bacilli_A; order RF39; family UBA660; genus Coprovivens. The sequence continues at coordinate 6,366 of CAZJHG010000029.1, forward strand.
AATATTTCTTTTTCTTTACAACAATATCCCTACTCTTCTTAAGTTTATCTAAATATTCATCTAATTCATCTTCTTCTAAGAAAATTTTAAATTCATTTCTTATCGTACTAAATATTTCATCTTTATTTAAATAAGTATCTCCATTTTTAAATCCTAATCTTTTAAAAGTTTCTATTAAACAAGCCAGTACTCTTTCTTCACACTCAGCATCTTTCATACTCAAAAATACTTTATCTAATTTAGTAAAATCAATTATATCTATAAGTTTATATATATCATTTTGAACTATCTCTAAACTACTTTCCCCCCATTTATTTAAAATAGAAAGTGCTTCATTAATAGTAAATCCTAACTTTTTAAGTTCTACTATTATTTGATCAGTACTTTGATACTTAACTATTGAATTATATATTCTCTTTGCCTTTACTTCACTTATCCCCGGTACTAACATTAAGTTTTCATAATTTTCTTTTATTAAAGTAAGAGCGTCTTCTCCTAAAGTTTCCACTATAGCAACAGCAGTTTTTTCTCCACATCCCTTAACTAATGAACTAGATAAAAAATCAATTACCGCATCTTTACCCTTAGGTTCTTCTCTTTCATAACTAGCTACTTGAAATTGACTACCATATCTTTCATTAAATACATATTTACCAGTTAATTTATAATAAGCTTCTCCATCTATATCAGCAAAATACCCTGTAAAAGTTATAGTTTTATTTATATATTCTTCCATTTCGCCTTCTGCTTCTTTAACTCTAAATAAACCTACTTTATATCCATTTTCTGATTCAAAAATCATTTGTTTAAATTTCCCTCTAATGTATTCCATGTAAGTATCACCTTTTTAAATTTTATCACGAAGCATATAAAAAAGCGAATATTTTTTCGCTTTTTTAACACTATAATTTATTATGTTTCTTAGTAAAAATTAATAATGCTTTATCAAACTCCATATTACTATCAAGTCCTACTAATAAATCAGGATTAACATTATCATCAACTTTTCTAATACAAAAATCTTTTTCATCATTTACATTAACTAAATAAACATAAGTTACTCTATTATCATTATCAATTTCATCGATTACAATATACTCTAATCCATCTTCTAACACAACACATTTATTTTCGCTCATAACATCACCTATAAACCATTTCTAAATCCTTCGCAACTTTTTTCTTTCTCTTCAATTTCATTAAGATTAGACATATATTCCTCAATTGCTTTTTCAAAAGCATGAGTATCAACAACTAATTTACCATCTTTTTCTTTACAGAAACCTTTACTGTCACAATATAAAACAAATGAAGAATAATTCGTAAAACCCAATCGTTTAAAATTATAAAATAAATCATTCATACAATCTATTCTACTTTCTTCGCTCCAGCCAACTTTTGCATAAGTACCATAAACAAATGAATCAAAATCCATTGTTTCTGCATCAAACGAACTAGCTATATCAATATAATCATACCAATAATGTTCATTATCATTAGTTCTATGAGTTTCTGAAATAACAGCTTTATAACCATAATTATACGAATCATTAACATAATTATTATTAAAAGCATTACTAACCATGGAAATACCTGTAGATACCAAAATAGTTGCTACAGCTCCTATAACAATTCCACTCTTTATCCCTGTTTTAAATCCTTTATTAGCCCCTTTTTCGTATCCTTTTTTATATGCAATCTTCCTCAACTCAGCTTCACGACCATCAGAATTAACACTTTTACTCTTTGCACGTTTATAAACTTCTAAATCCGCTTCACTATAAGAATTCATACTACCACACTCCTATTATAAATATACTACTACTTAAACCCACAGTCAAAATACTTTACATAAAGATAAGTAAACACAAAAATTCTCTGTCTTCCCATAAAAAAAGCGAAACAACTCGCTTATTTTGTTTTATTATTCTCTACTGAAAAGTCATTCAAATGATCTTCAGCAACATAAATAACATTATTATAGAAAACAGCATCTTCAGGTAAATTAGTTATTGAATAATCATTTCCAGGAACGTCTAATGCTTTAATATAAACTGTATATTCAGAGCCAGGTAATAATAAATTACCATTAGAATCATAACATTCACCAAGAATAGCTCCATCAGTAACCAAGTTACCATTACTATCATATACAACTGCATCAGCATATGGTGAATCATCAAATGTTGCATAATTAAAGAAAGATTCTTCTAAAGCTTCATCCAACAAATAACAATCTCTCCTAAATTCATTATGATTATTAGTCGAAGCATTGCCAATAAGTTCAACAGGTAAATCAGATTCTTTTTGATCTATATAATTATAGTAAGCCAACATTGCTTTATTATAGAACTCATTCTTCAAATTATCAGCTACACTTTGAACATATTCATACTCACTATTATATCCTGCTTCCGTAACTAAACCAATTGCATAATTAGCCCATGCATTAAGTATTAAATCATTTGCACTAGCAACTGTATTAACTTGTTCAACTGAAACATAAGGTTGATTATCTGTTGTATTCTTATTCATAGCATGAACAACACCAAGCGATATCAAAACTGCTAATCCCACAGAAGTTATTGCAACCCCAAATCTTTTTCTTTTTAATTTTAATTTTCTTTTTGCATTTACTGCATTTTTTCTACTTTGTTCAGCAACTTGTTTTTTGTGAGCCTCTATTTTTCTTCTACGTTCAATCTCTTCAACAGCTCCACCATGATAATTAAGACCTTTATATTTTCCAGAAATAGAATCATAAGTAACATCACCAATAGAAACATCATACTCGCCATAAAAAACATATCCATTTTCATTTTCTACTACACGTAATACTTCTACTCCATAACGATTCATAATAACCGACTTGGCTTTTTCAATTGATGCATCAGTTAGCTTTATTCTTCTTGAATAAACAAAATTATAATCTAATTTATCTTTCATAATATCACCATCACAGTACAACTACTGTCCTTACTATAAAATTATATCTTAATTAATAATGTTTTTCAACAAATAAAAAAGAAGAAATTAAATTTTCTCCCTCGCTCCTTCAACATAATCATAATTAGCACTTGTAATCAATACATCATAACAAGTATTCGTATCTAATATTTCAGGAATAATAACTTTCAAAAAATTCTGTGTATGTCCAACTGACTTACCATCAACAATTTCTTCAATCAAAACATTAATCTTAGTATTCAAAAATTTTCGATTATATTGAAGTTGTAAGTCTTTATCAATTTCAATCAATCTTCTAGCTCGTTCTTTTTTTACACTATTAGGTAAATGTCCATCCATCGAAGCAGCTTTAGTACCTTCTCTTTTAGAATATGGAAATACATGTATTTTACTAAAACCAACTTTTTTACAAAATTCAACGCATTCCAAAAATTCCTCTTCAGTTTCAGTAGGGAAACCAACTATTACATCAGTAGTTAAATTTATTTCAGGACGGCTTTCTCTTAACTTCTCAATTTTTTTAAAATATTCTTCCTTGTTATATTTTCTATTCATTATTTTTAATATTCTCTCACTACCAGATTGAAGTGAAACATGTAAATGAGCACATAACTTAGTATTATTTTTCATTTCTTCAATAAATTTATCATCTATTTCAGTTATTTCTATACTAGAAACTCTAATTCTTTCTAATTCTTTTATTTTAGATATTTCGCGTATCAAATCAGTTAAATCATATTCTCCTGTTTCTTTCCCATAAGCTCCAGTATTTATCCCAGTAAAAACAATTTCCTTATGCCCCATATTAACTAAATCTTTTATTTCATTAACTACATCATTAAACTTTTTACTTCTTATACTTCCTCTAACATACGGAATAATACAATAAGCACAATAATTATTGCAACCATCTTGTATTTTTACATAAGCTCTAGTCAAATCATTAAATTCATTAACTTTCATATCTTCAAAAGGCAAACGACGTGAATCATAAAATTTTATATACTTATTATTACTTTGTTTAAAATCTTCGATTAATGCAACAACATTTGATTTTTCTTTATTACCAATTAATATATCAATATCTAAATCATTTAATTCTTCTCTATGATTTTCTGAAGTACACCCACACACCATTAATATAGCATTTTTGTTATCTCTTCTAATACTTCTAATAGTTTTTTTACACTTATTATCAGCAGTATTAGTAACACTACACGTATTAACTATTACTATATCAGCACTCTTAACATCATCTATATAAACATATCCATTCTTTATTAATTGTTCTTTCATAAATTCAGATTCATAAGAATTAACTTTACATCCAAATGTCATAATACTAAATTTCATAAATATCACCTAACGAAAGAAATTATACCACAAAAAAAGATAATCACAAAGATTACCATTTCTAAATAAATAAATTTAATAATAAACACAGAAGAAATAAGCAAATAAATACAATTAGTATTATCCAACTACTTTTACTGATTGTAATTTTCTTACTCTTTTCTTCAGCTATTTCTTTTTCATTTGCAACAATTTTCTTTAACTTTACAATAAAGAATCTTTTACTTACTAAATCCTCGCTAGTTTCTAAGCAAAATGTCGTAGAATCACCTAATTCTTTAAATCTTAGTTCTTTATCTCTCTTAATAAAGAAAATAAACATTGCTAAATCTGCACACGAACCACAAATATTTACAATAGATAAAAAAACAAGCAACCCGAGTTTAAATACCAAGCCAATTATATAAGTAAATACTCCAATAATCAAAAATGGTGCAAGTAAGGACATCATTAAAGCTTTTTTATTAACATAATTACTACATTTACAATAAAGAATACTTTTTTCTAAACTAGCTCCATAAGTAATATCCTCTTTCTTGGCTCCACCAAGTCTATAAAATATACCATGTATTACTTCATGCAAACATAACCATAAAGTTGTTGAGAAAAATGCTGTCCAAATAATTAAATCAATTTTAATATCACTAACATTTCCTTTAACAAATTCCATTAATGTTGTGCCTAAATCCTCAAGAAAACCACCATTTATATTAAGCTCAATAAAATAAGTAAGTAACATAAATACCAAGAAGAATATTACACACAAAATATTCAAAAAGGTCATATTATATTCAAATAAATATTTTTTCTTTTTATTCTTTTTCATCAAACATCACCTTAATAATTATTTACTCAATATATTATTTAATTCTTTTAAAGACTTTAAGAATCCTTCTTCATGTGCATATAAACCATCATATTGTAAATTATCACTTTTATTAGCATTTATCTCCAATTCAGAATTAATATCATTGTTTTCAGTAATATCTTCCATATTTGAAACATTACTATGCTTAACTAATTCATCATAACTAATAATAGCTTTTTCTTCTTGTTCTGCTTCATAAGCAGTCATTTCAATAGTTCTATCTTTAGGAGCTTTTTCTAACTCCTTAGTAATATTTTGCAATTCGGTAGTATCAGAATTCAAATATATTGATCGAGTTAGTTCTAAAGGATCAGGAATTTCCATTGAAGTAGGTTTCAATATTGCTGGTCTTTCTAATGACTCAACTTCTTTTATAGCCAAAGGAGAATTTTCTTCTTCAACCTGTTTTATTACAACTTCTTGTTTTTCTTTTTTACTTTTAACCAACTCTTTATTTTGTGAATATATTAAGTAAAATAAAATTACAGATATCAACGTTAACACAATCATTAGTATGTAAAAAATCACATCTGAACTTGACAACAAATTTATAAAATTAACTAGATACATATAACTTACTTCCCTTCTAACCTACTATACAATAATAACATTATTTTCAAAATTAATAAATAATGTTATTAAAAATTTATTAAGAAACTATCATATAAGGATTTTCTAAAGTACCATCACCTTTTACATTAGCATTAGTTCCAATATTTATAACTGGTCTAATATATGATTGATTAGTAATAAGAATCCCATCTCCTACAGCACCATTAGACATTATATTCATCATCGCTACATTATTTGCAACATTAATAAAATAAGTACTACTAGTCAAATAATTACCAGGAATATTTTTATTATAAAGATAATAATTTGTATTTGGTTTACTTCCCGCAGCTCCTGCCAAAACAACCTCATCAACAGAGATTAAACCAACTTTACCAGAATACACACTACCAGAACAATATAAATCAGGAGCACCATCATTAAATATTCTTTCATAAGCGTTTGAATAATTAATACCATTTACATTCAGATTAAAAGATGTATCTGTACAAAAATCTCCATTTACTAAATACTTACTATAAGAACTCAAATTAGTTTCTACCCAAGAATTTAATTTTTTTAAAACACTTGAATTACTTAGTAATGAAAGCGAACTAACATTAGCATCATCATCTAATTCATTAGAATTATAAGCATATTGCTCTTTTAAAACACCATCAAGTATCAATCTAACAGTACTATCTCCATTAATCCTAACTATTCTAAATAATAAATCCCCAATTTTTACATAATTATTATCCACATTTCCTCTAAAAAAATATGTAGTACCTTTATTATCAATTGTACTAAGCAATCCTTCATTATTTGTTGCAACCTCAGAGCCAATATTAGTATTAGAAACACCTATTTCGTTATTTAGCAATATTAAATCAGCAAACATTTCAGTATTCATTGAGTCATTATCAACTTTCAATGTTCCCTTAAAATTCACTTTAGTATCACTATCAATTACAACAAAATATCTAACTGTTTCTCCACCATCAATACTATATAAATTAAGTAATTTATTGTTATCTATATTACTTTTTAACGTGTTTAAAATATTACCATCTTTATCTTTAATTGATACATTCATATCACTAATATTACTCTTACTAAAAAATACTGAATAATATATTTTATCATTAGAACTATTAGTAATAGTAATACCATATGTATGTTCATTAGAATCGTTAAAAGATACTTCATCCCCATCAACATAATTAACAATCAGTTCTCCTTCATTTAAAACTGTTGCAATAGTCCCATTTACCTTATCTTTAAATTCAATTTTACTAAATAATATGAAAAGAGTAATTGCTACAACAAAAAAACTAATCAGTAAGATTAATATAAGTCTATATTTGTTGTCTTCTTCAAGTAACCTCGTCATACAAATCACCCATTCTCTATTAAAATTATATCAAAAAAAGTATTTTATACAATCAAAAAAAGCTTACTTAAAAGCTTTTTATAAATATTTTTTATAATTCTTAAATTGACTTCCTATTTCTAAGTCTGTTTTAGAAAGTTCTTTAAATAATTCTTTTTGTTTTCTATCAAGTTTATTAGGAATAACTACATCTAAAACAACATACATATCGCCTTTTCTACTAGATGAAGGATCTTTTACACCTTTACCACGCAATCTTAATTGATCCCCAGGTTGACTTCCAGCATCAATATCTAGAACAACAACTCCAGTAAGAGTTGGAACTTCTTTTTTACAACCAAGTACTGCTTCTGTAATAGTCAATGGTACATCAACATATATATCATTTTCTTTTCTCTCAAATAAAGGATGTTCTTTTACATTGAATTCAATATAAATATCACCATTAGGTCCACCATTATATCCAGCAGCTCCCTTGCCACTTATACGAAGTTGATGTCCAGTATCAACACCTTCTGGTATAGTAATTTCTATTTCTTTATTTTTAACAACATGACCACTTCCGCCACATACACGACATACATTTTTAAATGATTTACCTTTTCCTTTACAATCTGGACAAGTTGATTCAGATTGGAATACGCCAAATGGTGTTCTTTGTTGAGTAACTACTCTTCCTCTACCACCACAAGTAGAACAAGTAACTTCACCACTTCCACCTTTTCCATCACATTCATCACATTCAGAATCCAAGTCTATAGATATAGTTTTTTTACATCCAAATACAGCTTCTTCAAATGTTAATTTTACATTTACTAAAGAATCCCTTCCTTTAGTAGGACGATTTCTATTCCCGCGACGACTACTACTACCACCAAACATACTGCCGCCAAATAAATCATCAAAAATACTAGATAAATCTATATCATCAGCAGAGAATCCACCAAATCCTCCACCAAATCCTCCTTGGGAAGCACCTTGAGTATATGCTTCATGTCCAAATTGATCATATTGCTTACGCTTAGTTTCATCTGATAAAACTGAGTAAGCTTCACCAATTTCTTTAAATTTTTCTTCTGCTCCAGGCTCTTTGTTAATATCTGGATGATATTGTTTTGCTAATTTTCTAAAAGCACTTTTAATTTCTTTTTCATCTGCATTTTTAGAAACTCCCAATACATCATAATAATTTTTACTACTAGCCATCTATTTCACCTCTTCATTGAGTATTTCTCTATATTTAATAATTAAACTATCAAAATATTTTATAGCATTTTCATATACTTCTGGTGATTCCAAATCAATACCTAATACTTCAAATGCTTCACTAGGCCATTTATCAGCTCCAAGTTTCATAAATTTATAATAATTATCAAGCATTTTCTTATCACCATCAAGTATTTTAGAAGCTACATTAGTAGCAACACTTATACAAATTGCATAACTATATAAATAGAAATTCATATAATAATGACTTCTCGTTACCCAAGAATTACTAGCATATTTATCCACTTTAACAGCTGGGCCATAATATTTCCTTAAAGAAGATTTAGACTTTTTATCTAAAAAATCACGAGTAACCATTCCACCCTTATGTACTTCATTATACATTTCCTGTTCTATTTTACCTTCTCTAACAGCATCAAACAAATTATTAGCAATAACCCCTAGCATATTAGCGATACCAGCTAGTTTTTCTTCCTTAGTTTTACCATTTATAGCTAGATAATTAGAAAGTAAACATTCATTAGTAAGTGATACAACTTCAGCTATAATACTACCAACAGAACGATACTGCATTGGGTTATTTTCCTTAATAAACTGATGATGCACATTATGACCGGATTCATGAGCAATAGTCGAAACAGAATCTAAATTATAATTATAACTCATTAAAATTCTTGAATCTTGTAATATAGTTGAAAAAGAATATCCACCACTACATTTACCTTTATATTGACAATAGTCAATATATCTATTTTCAATTATCTTATCATACTTAGATAAATATTCATCACCAAGTGGCAATAAAGCTTCTCTAATTAATTTTTGTGCTTCAGGTATTGAATACTCTTTATCACTTTTAGCCATTTCTAAGGATAAATCATATCTATGTAAAACATCTAACTCTAAAGCATCTTTTTTTAATTCATAATATTTATGTAAAGAATCCAAATGATTTTCGGTTGTTCTAACTAATGTCTTATAAACTTTATCACTTAAATTCAAATTAAATAACTTACTATCCCAAGAATCTTTATAATGACGTATTTTAGCTATTGTATCATTCATACTAACATAACTATTTAAATACATAGCATTACTATTACTATATTGTGATAATTTCTTATTAAATAAGTTATAAACTTTCTTCCTAATATTAACGTCCTTATTTCTCATTAAAGCACGATAATTATTAGTCGCAATATTTACAACACTTCCATCTTCCAACTTAATTTTTCCATAATCATGTTCACTATTAAGTAAATTAGAAGACATGTCATCATAATGATTCATTGCATTAACTAATTCATTAACTATTTTTTCTTCATTCTCAGTTAAAACATGTTTTTTACAACGATATATTCTATCTAAATCAGCTTTAAATTCTAACAATTTTTCATTATTTTCAAATAAACTATTATACTCATCATTACTTAATTTAAGTAACTCTGGCTCAAAAAAACTTATATTAGAAATTAAATTAGCTTCAAGCAATTCTGCTTTGTTTTTTCTGACTAAGGATTGAGATACACCTAGTTCTTGATCATTTACCAAATGAGCATAAACATATAAATCTTCCCACAAAGCTATTGCTTCAGTTTGTTTATTCAAAAAATCATATAATTTAAAAGCATCTTTAGTACATCCAACATAATCTTTTAATTGATCAATTAACCCAACAACTTTGTTATAACTTTCATCATATTCTATATCATCTTTAAAGAAAGGAGTTAAGTCCCATTTAAATTCTTCTGGTACTTCATTTCTATTATTATACTTTTGCATAAGATTCCTCCATATATCAGCCAAAAGTTCTAGTCGCCTAGAACTTTTATGCCTCTATTATTTATTATTTTTCTTCGTAACTAGCTTCTTGAACGTTATCACGTTTATCATCAGATGCATCATCACTTTGAGTATCTTGTGCACCTTGTTGTGCTTTTGCAGCTTCTTCGTATACTTTAGTTGCTAAAGCCATACCTTTTTCTTGTAATTTTTCTTTTAATTTTTTAATTTCTTCAATATCATCACCATCTAAAGCTTTTCTTAAATCTTTAATTAAGTCTTCAGCTTCTTCTTTATCATTAG
>CAZJHG010000030.1:0-16128 GCA_964545885.1 uncultured Muribaculaceae bacterium
AGCACTACGAGCCGGAACATAAGAACCCATTTGAGCCATAATAATTATTATTGCAAGTTGTCTCATATATGTAGATTTACCACTCATATTAGGTCCAGTAATTAAAATAGTATTAACATCTTCACTCATCATACAATCATTAGCAACATATTCTTTTTTACTAACTCTTTCTACAACAGGATGACGTCCATCAACAATTTCAACTCTTCGTTCATCAAGAATTTCTGGTCTAACTAAGCCATATTCATCAGCACATACAGCTAAACTAATTATCGCATCAATTTCAGCTAAATCTCTAGCAATAGCTTTTAATTTAAATATTTCATCTTTAATTTTATTTTTAATTTCCAAAAACAAATTATATTCAAGTTCAATAATCTTTTCTTCAGCATTTAATACCAAAGCTTCTTTTTCTTTTAATAACGGGCTAATATAACGTTCACAATTAGTTAAAGTTTGTCTTCTTTCATAACCAAATTCATCTTTAACCTTGTCAATCTGTCCTTTACTAACCTCAATATAATATCCAAATACTTTAGTGTAACCAACTTTTAAAGTAGGAATACCTGTTCTTTCTCTTTCTTGTTCTTCTAAAGAAGCAATGAAATCCTTACCACCACTACGAATACTCTTTAGTTCATCTAATTCACTATTATATCCATCTTTAATTAAATAGCCTTCTTTTAAACCAATTGGTGGATTTTCATAAATAGCATTTTCAAGTAAATTAAACAATAAAGACATATCAGCAAAACTATATTCAAATCCTAACTTTTTGATTTTTTCTAAAATACTAGGTAAAGCCCCTAAACTTCTTTTAATTTGTAAAACATCTCTAGCATTTAAATTACCACAAACTGTCTTACCACAAAGTCTTTCTAAGTCATAAACTTCATCTAACTCATGTATCAACTCTTCACGTATAATAAACTCGTTTCTAAGAGTTTCTATCATATCATAACGTTTAATAATACTTTCTTTATCTTTTAATGGATTTAATAACCAATTTTTAAGCATTCTACTACCCATAGCAGTCTTAGTCTTATCAAGTAACCATATCAAACTATAAGTTCTTTCTTTTAATCTTAAAGTCTCAAACAATTCCAAATTTCTTACTGTATGTACATCCATTTCTAAATATTCATCAGGATGAACAATCTCAACATTATTAATATGTTCTAATTCTTTTAATTGTTTAACAACCAAATAATATAGTAAATGCTTAATACCTAAGATATATCTCATTTCTTTAATATCTTTATATAAATTAGTATATCTATCTTCCAAATATTCACTATTTATACTAACTTCTATACCATAAGTATTTTTAAGTAAATCAATTAACTCATGATCATTATCATCAAGTAATATAACTTCCTTTAAGCCTAAACTTAATATAGTATTAATTAATCTATCTTCGTTCTTAGGAATATCCATTATATATAAAGAACCTGTAGAAATATCAGAATAAGTAATAGTATACAAATTAGTAAAATCAAGTATACTACCTATATAATTATTATCATATTCTTTAAGCATTTCATAATCTACAACAGTACCTTTACTTATAACTTGAACAACACCTCGTTTTACCATACCCTTAGTATCCTTAGGATCCTCTAATTGTTCACATATAGCAACTTTATATCCTTTACTAACCAGTTTTTCTATATAAGGTCTCACACTATGAAAAGGAACACCACACATTGGTATTCTTTCATCTAACCCACCATTTTTACTAGTTAAAGTAAGTTCTAATTCTCTACTACATAGAATTCCATCTTCAAAAAATAATTCATAAAAATCGCCAAGTCTAAAAAACAATAACTCATCTGGATATTGATCTTTTATTTCCATATATTGTTTCATACCGGGACTTAATTTACTTCTATCTACTTCATTTCTTTTCATTTTACATCACGTAAGTTATTATAACAAATTAAGTCAAAAAAAAGAAGATTATAAATCTTCAATTTTAACTTATTGTATAAGGATTCTCTTTTGTACCTTGACCAATTAATTCAACATCACCAATATTTATTACAGGTCTTACACTAAGTAATTCAGTACCATCTACTAATACTACCTTACCATTTTTATAAGCATAAACGTTATCACCATTATTATTCATTAGATATAATCCACTATTAGTATTTAAGAAATTCTTAGAACTCTCTACTCCGTAAGTCATAAGATCAACTTCTCTAACACTTAATGTCCCAACATAACCATAATACCAACCATACAAATTAATAAATGAATTCATATCATAAGAATCATAATCATTATCATCAAAATCAGTTTCCACTAGTTTTTCATAACCTTCTAAATTGTCTTTAAACCAAGTATTTAAAACATTTATTAAATTACTCTCAGTATAATTGAATTTACCATAATCAGAAAATAATAAATCTTCATCAAGCATTAATCTTAATGTTCCATCACCATTAACTCTTATAATTCTAAACATCATATCATTTACTAAAATATAATTATTTTCAGCATCAACTCTATAATAATAAGCAGTTCCGTTATTATCATTTACTTTACCCAATGCTTCATAAGCAATATTTTTAGTACCATCACCCATAAAAGCAAGTACACAACTAATATCTTGATTAACATAAACACTAGAAATGCTAGAAGTTAATGGATCATATGTTAAATTACCAGATGTACAAGTCATTGAACCGAATGTCCCACTACTAGTAATTGTATCTCTAAAAGCCCCTTCAGTAACTTCTTTTACATAAGAAGTTTCATCACCATCAATAATCTCTATTTTAATAGTATAAGTTTCCTTTGTACTATCAACTAACTTAGCTGAAAAAGTAACACCAACTAAAGCTAAACAAGAACAAGCAACAATTAAAATAGGAACGAACATACTACTTAACTTACTACTATTAGAAATACTTTTCTTATTTTGAACTTTACCAAGTTCTTCACTAGGATTAAATTTTTTCATTCTATCTACTCTCCTACCATATTCAACTTAATTATAGAATATATAAAATAAAAAATCAATTATTTAAATCTTTTCCAACAAAAAAACTGAATTTAATCAGTTTAAGCAGTCAATACAACAAGAATAGCAATCATAATCAAAAATACAATTGTATATTTTCTCTGTTTTTCTTCAATCATGTCTATTCCTCCTAACGTTCAATATACATTTTATATAAAATATCTTTTTCATTCAATATCTTATACAAAATTTTTTCTTTATTGACGTCAACAAAAGCATTTATTTAAATTTTATCCTTTATTTTTTTATAAATCTTTGTTTCTATTCTATTAGCAACAGCAGATATACTAGGCATTTCTTTAACACTATTCATTTTATCTACACAAGTAATAATAATACCTTCTTTATACTTAGGTGGTATTGGTGTTAACGGAAACATATGTCTCATTATCGAATTAGTAATACGCTCACTTTCTAATTCAGGAAAAAAATTAACATAATTCTTCGCTGCATCTTCACCATGTACAAAACCATGCATTTTAAATAAAGGTTTTTTAACACCTATTTCTTTAACATATTTACCATCATCAATATTAGCAAGTTCATCGTTATAAAGCCAAGCTTGAGTATAAAAATCATGCAATAATCCAGCTATAGCACAAGTTCTTGCATCAGCATTAAAATATTTAGCTATTTGAAATGATTTAAAAGAAACTAAAATAGAATGATCCCATACACTAATCTTATGATGATGTGAAAACAATTTCCTTTTTTGAAATTCATCATTCAATAATATATCTTCCACTAATAACAACCATTCATCAAATAAAGGATTTAACACAATTGAAGAATCAATACATTTTATTAAATTACTATCATAATAACTCACGATAACCCCTCCAAATAATCAATAGCATCTTGCAAAGTATTTACAGAAACGATCTCGATATCATACCCCTTGTTATTTTTTACTTGAATTGCTTCTTCATAATTTCCAGCCGGAACTAAAAAAACATCAGCTTTATTAGAAACAGCTCCCATTAATTTATATTTAACTCCTCCAATTTCACCAACAGAACCATCTAAGCTAATAGTTCCAGTCCCAACAATTACTTTACCATGAGTAAGATCTTGATCTGTTAAAGCATTATAAACCATCAAAGTCATCATCATTCCACCACTAGGTCCGCTCTCAGATGTTCTAGTTTCAATTTGTACATCAACTTCACTATCTAAATCAAATGTTGTTATAGCTGAAATACCAACATATTTTTTATCATTTTCTTCATACACTATCGCTGTAGCTGATAATTCTTTACCATCTCTTTCAACCAAAAATTCAACTTTATCACCATTATTTAAAGTTTGAATTCTTTCAGACATAACATTTACATCAACTATTTCTTCTCCATTAAGTTTTAAAATATTATCTCCAACTTTTAATGTAGTCTTAGCTTTAGTATCAATAAAAGCAACATAATTAAGACGATTAGACAATTCATACTCTATACCAGCATAATCCATCGCAACAGCAGTTGCATAATCAATACTTTGTTCTAAATAAAGTTTACTCCTTTTATTAGCATCTTCAACCGTTTCATTTTCATAAGTAACACTACTTTCAGGAACAACTTCCCAATCAGGTAAAACAAGACCAAGTAATACATGAGGAATACTTCCCTGTGCAACACTTACATAAGCCATATTAAAAGTACCCTCTATTTCAGTGCTTTTACCATTAACAGTAACCCTATTACCTAAATCAATAACCCCACCAGGCATATTAACTTCATAAGGAACTTTAACTACCATAACTAATAAAACAACTAATAAAATAGTTAAAAATAGCCAATTATCTTTCATAAACTTTTTAAATCTATCATAAAAATTAATAAACATTTAAATATCACCATAATTATTATATCACTATAGAGGCTAAAATATGAGAAATAAACTTAAAGAAATAATCTTGTTTACATTTATTCTTATTTACTTAATATATACCATAAAGTACACTTCATATATTAGTAAACAAACAATATATTCAGTTAGTATTTGGTTAACCAAAATAATTCCTTCATTATTTCCAACACTAATAATAATAGACTTAATTCATAACTCAAATATCCCCTACTACATAGATAAATATTTACACATAAACTACATATACATTATATCCATCATCTCAGGTAGTCCATCTAATGCATATGTTTTAAATAAATATAATCAAGATATAACAAAACATCTAAGTACTACAAAATATACTTCAATAATATTTACATATAACTATTTAAAACATATTTATAACCATCAAATAGCCTTAATACTAATAATTCTTAATGTTTTATCGAATATTATATTAATACTCATAATTAAGCCCCAAAAACTAGAAATACAACGTAATAAAAATAAACCAATTCTAAACACAATCATCCAAAGTATAACAAAAAATATAAATACCCTAATAACCATATTAGGAACAATAATCTTCTTTAATACACTCCCAATAACAAAAATAAAAAACATATACTTAAAAACACTATTACTATCTATTTTAGAAATAACTACCTCCCTAAATAACCTAAGTACAACAAACATTCCAATAAATATAAAATTACTATTTACAATAATATCTCTATCTACTTGTGGCTTATGTATAGAAACCCAAATAAAAAGTATCATAAATGATACTTCAATAAACTATTCAAAATATATAAACTATCGTCTACTACACTTAGTAATCTACTTAGTTCTAACATTAATAACAATGACTATTCTATAATTAACTCATAATCAAAATCTATTTTAGTATTAATTATATTATCTAATGTATCTAGTTTATACCAATATTTAAATAAAAATATCTTAGTATAACCGGCCTCCAAACTACCAGAAGCTAATACATATGAGCCATTATATCTTTCTAAGTCAGTTAAATCCTTAACATAAAGATCTCCAATGCCAACTCTAATTTGTTTTAAAAGTTCTTCATCATAAGTATTAGGTTTTATTACTATCTTATAATTCCTTTTCCCAGAATTATTATTTGTAATAGTATAAACAACCCCATCACTTTCCAAGCCTTCCCCATCAGAAGACTTTTTAATTTTTAAATTTTCATCATCAATAACTATTACAAATCCATCCTGACTACTAACATTATTTTGATTACTTTTATCGATAGCAAAAACTGCATAAATAATAACTCCTATTAAAAATATAAGTGCTATTATTTCAATAAATATTTGTTTACTCAATTGTTTACTAACTACCATAAGCTACCTCATAAGGGTTATTTAAACTACCATCACCATCATTAACAGCTAAATCTTTTTCTAGTGTATAAACATGCCTAATATAATAACTGTTATATTTTGAAGATAATCCAATACCATAAGTATTACTAGCATAATAAGCATTATTACCCTCTACATCAGCAAGCCAAAAACTATCAGATGCAATCCAACTATTATAATCTATTACATTATCTTTATTTACATCAGAATTATTATAAGCACCTAAATAATCTTTTAAAGAAAGATTATTACTATCATCAGCATAAAAACTCAATTCCAAAGGTTCACTAACTATCAGAACCTTATCATCTACAATACCAATCATTCGATAAACATAATTATCATATTTAATATAGTTATTTGGATTCCCACCATAATATCTGATATTATCATCAGAATCAATATAAACACCATCAGAAATATTAATAACATCACTTAAAGTAAAAACATCACTAACATTAACATCGACTTTAAAACTATATTCAACGTTATTCTTAGTATATACATTAATTTTATAAGTTCCAAAATCTCCATCAGTTCCATATTTATTCAAAGAACCTAAAATAATTCTACCATTACTTAATTTACACTCAGTGCCATCATTAATAGTATAAAAAACATCTTTATATGCATAATTATCTTTTTCAATCAAAGTAACAGCAAATTCATTACTAGACTCACTTTTATTAATAATGCTTAACATAATTTCACTATCATTAATAGTATTAACTTCATTACTTTTATTATATACAACTCTAAACTCTTCACTATCAGTTTCTTTTAAAAAAGATAAATCTTTCGTGCCAGAGTCTTTTGAAAAAGAAAAGCCTAATAAAACAACAGATATACATAAAACACAAAACAAAATAATATATATTCTCTTTTCCATATTCATATTATCACCATATATTTTTTACTCTAACAACATAATAACACAAAAAAAGAAACAATAAAAGTTTCTTTATCATATTTTATAATAGGTGATACTATGTTCAAAAATAATAACTTTATCCTAGTCATAATAATATTATGCTTAGGTAGTTTAATCTTCTACCAAACAATTATTACTCTATTTCTCCCTTTACGTTTTAATATAGTTGTTTTATTAATTGAAATATGTTTATTAGCATTCTTTTTGTGTAAATTACTATGGCCATTCTAATTATCAAAAATAAGCTTTGAAGATTTTTCTAAATAATTAATAAGTTTTCTAATATTCAAACATTTATCATATTCAGTATTATCACTATCTACTTTAAAAGGAATACTTATTAATATATTAAACAATATCTTTTCTTCTAACAACAAATTAAAACTATTATTATATGTATCAAAAGCTTCCTTAAATGAAACATTCTCCCATTCATTTTTATATAAAACAAATAAATCCATTACAGGAGTATCAAAAGTATAATTATCCCAACTAATCAAATATTCTAAATCATTTTTAATAAAATGATCTAAAGCCAAATTATTATGAACTAGAACAACTCTTTGTTTGTTTTTATCTGTAATCATATTATACCACTCATCAACTTTATTTTTGCAATATTGTAAAGCATTATATATCAAAGTATAGTTCCTTAAAAACAAATATTCAGAAGGACTATTATACTCATTCTCTATAAAATTATAAAACCACTCAGTATAATAATTATCTATATATATAATATTATTTTTTAAATTTTCATATATTTCCTTATATTTATCATTGGTAACTTCTTTATAATAAGCAGTTTTAGTATGTAACAAACTGACTACATTAATTAAATCTAATACTTTTTGATTATCATCTAATGAGTCATCATTTTGATAATCAATTACTAACATATCATCTCTACTATCTAAAGATAATTTAGGTATATAGTTAAAACTCCTACTATATAAATAATCATATAATCTTTTATAATTTATTTTAGGATTAAGCTTAACTACATAATCACCATCCATTGTATTAAGAACATATACATTATTTATTTTAGTTATTTTATAAGGATGATAAATCTTATTAAAGACCTCAAAACTTCTATTCTTCTCCATATTCGGGAACAATAATTTTACTACCAATTTTTAGTTCAGATAGATCATTATATTCTTTTATGTAATCCAAAGTAACATTATATTTTTTAGAAATATTTTCTAATGTATCAGTCTCAGTAACTATATGAATATGATAAGTAACATATTCTTCTAATTCTTGAGTTTTATTCTGTTCTAATATATTTTCATCGTTTTCTTTATCATCAGTACTTTTTTCTGTTTTTTGCACTCTTTCTTTATCATTAATAAGTTTTTCTTTTTCTTCATCAATATTATTAATAGATACCATATCAGTATTATTAAGTATAACATCTATTTCATTATCTATCTTTTCTAATTCTTCATCTAAAACATCTAAATCATAATATTCTCTACTATCATCATTATCTAAAGTATTTAAATCATTATCTTCTACTACATCAGTAACTTCTTTTTCTAAAATTTCTCCTTGAATAGAAAAATCAATATCTACTCTAATAACATCACAATCTATTTGATTATAATCAAATTTCTCTACATCAATTAAAACAGTATCACTATTAATATTATCAGGAATTAATGCTGTAAATGGTAATTTATATTTAAAACTTTCTTTCTCGGTAGTATCATTATGGATCTTATAGTCTCCAAATATTATAAATTCACCAGACACTTCCCCTTCTAAAATATTTTCATGATGTTCTAATGACATACTAGTAATACTAGCTATATTAGTTTTAAAAACAATTTCTTTATAAAAAGGTATTATTTGTTTCATAAAATTCCTCCTATTAAAGAATATGAAAAAAAAGATATTTAATTACTTAAATATAGCATTAAATATCTCATCATATCTTTTTACTAAAATTATTTTAATATTATCTCTAACTATTTTAGGAATTTCATCTAAATCACATGAATTTGTATATGGAATAAATACTTTCCTTATTCCCCCGTTATAAGCACCAATAATTTTTTCTTTAAGTCCTCCGATTTTTAAAACATCACCTTTTAATGATATTTCTCCAGTCATAGCAATATCTTTAGTTACTTCTTTGTCTAAAAGTAAACTAAGTAACGAAGTAACTATTGCTACACCAGCAGATGGACCATCTTTTTTTACAGCACCTTCTAAAAAATGAATATGGAAGTCTTTAGTACTAAATAACTCATCATTGATATTATATTTGTCCTTACAAGAGCGAATATAACTAATAGCAACATTAACACTTTCTTCCATAGCTTGACCAAGCATTCCTGTTATTTTATACTCTCCTTTACCATCGTAAAGAAGTGCCTCAACCGGTAACACCAAGCCCCCCAAAGGTGTAAAAGCTAATGCATTAACAGACCCAACATGTTCATATAAAATTTCATTTTTAACATCATATTTATAAGGCCCTAAATATTTAATTAAATCGCTTTTTTTAACAACAACTTTAATAGGTGTATTAGCTTCCTTAACTGACTTTGTTACAATTTTTCTAACAATAGTACTTAAATTTCTTTGTAAATCACGAACACCAGCTTCTTTAGTATATCTATTAATGATTTCCACTATAATATCATTACTAAATTTAATTTCTTTACTACAAACTAAGTGTTCTTTATAAATATTAGGAATTAAATACTCCTTTGCTATATCTAGTTTTTCAAATTCAGTATAACTAGACAATTCAATAATCTCTAATCTATCAGACAAAGCTTCCGGAATATCATCTTCATAATTAGCAGTAAGAATAAACATAACTTCCGATAAATCGAAAGGTTCTTCAACATAATTATCAATAAACATATTATTTTGTTCAGGATCTAATATATCAAGAAGTGCTGATGCTGGATCCCCTTTATAGTCTTTAACCATTTTATCAATTTCATCTATTAAAATTAATGGATTACTCGTACCACATTTTTTCAAAGCTTGAATAATTTTGCCAGGACTCGAACCAATATAAGTACGTCTATGACCATTCAATTCAGAAGAATCATTAAGACCACCAACACTTATTTTATAAAATTCTTTTTTTAAAGATGACGCTATTCCCATAGCAAGAGATGTTTTACCTACACCAGGAGGACCAACTAAACATATAATTGGACTTCTAAGTTTTTTATTTCTACTTCTTACAGCAATATATTCAATAATTCTATCTTTTACCTTACTAAGTCCAAAATGAGTTTCATCTAAACTCTCCTTAATTTTTTCTAAGTCTTTCTCATCTTCACTATAAACACCAAAAGGCAAATCAAGTAATAAATCTAGATAATTTCTTATTTGACTAACTTCAGGACTAATATCAGCTGTATAATCAAGCTTTTTAACTTCATTTACAAGTTTATTTTTTAATTTGCCATCACATTTCAAATTATTAATTTTCTCTAAATAATCACCAATTAATTCATCTTTTATGTCAGTTTCACCAAGTTGTCTCTTTATTTCATCCATCTTTTCACGTAAAACAAATTCTTTTTGATTACGTTCAAAATCCTCTCTCAAAGCATCATCCAATTTTGAATCTAATTGAGAAATTTGTAATTCAATCGATAAATCATAAACTAATGCATTAGCTCTATGCAATGGATTAACTTCTTGCATATAAAGTAATTTTTTTTCAATAGAAAAGGGCATAAATGAAACTATAACATCAGTAATCTTATTAATATCATTTATATCTTTAACACTAGATAAAACACTATTACTCATTGTAGAAGAACATTCAATATAAGCATTAAGCAATTCTAACAATTTCCTTTTTAACGTTGTTTCTTCTACTTCATCAAATCTAGGTAAATCAACTTCAAGAGTATGAGCTTTTAAAATATCTCCATCAGCAATTTCATTTACGTATTCAAGAATTTTTACTCTTTTAGTCCCACTAACAACAATTCTTAGATTACCATTAGGTAGCTCTAATTTACTTTTTATTTTTCCAACAACACCAACAGATGGTAAATCTGAAACATCAGGAGATTCTTCATAAGGATCAGTCGGACATACGATCAATATTTCTCCATTGTGTTTATACATAGCCAAGTCAATAACACGACTACTAATATCATTATTCAAATCAAGTCTTACATCCTGAAGAGGCAGAAGTACTATTCGTTTAAGAAGCATAACTGGTAAATTATTTTTCATGTCTCGCCTCCATCAGATTAATTTAACATAATGATTATTATATAGATTTGAATCATTTTTGTCTATTCGTTTTACATATTTTTACAACAAAAAAAAGAGAAAATATTTTTTTCCCTTATTTTTTAGTGTTATAAATGAATTTTATGAAAATTATAATTTTGATTTATAACATTTGCTTTACACTTATTCAGTCAAGAAAGACAAATCATCATCATAGTTATCGCAACCATCACTCTTATTTCGAGTAACTTTTTTTAATGCATCACCAAACTTATGCTCAGTAAAATCATATTTAATAGTATATATAGTGTATAAATTACCATCAACAAAATCTACACTATCCATTATTTCATTGTTATAACAATTCATTTTTTCATCATTACTAAAAACAATAAATTTATAAAACCCTTGTTCATTAGAACTATAAACTCTTTGTTTTAAAGAACCACCATTATTTTTATATTCATTATTTAACTCAAAGTCAATTTTATTTTCATTAATCAAATACAAATTATCATAAGACATCAAAATTAAATAATTATTATCAAATACTAAATCTACATTCTTATATTTTTTAGATTCTTTAATAGAAGAAATATCTTGATTAAGCTTATAAGCATCACCATCTACTTCTTTCATATTACTGGCTGAAAACAAATAATTAACATTATTAGCACTAATATACCTAGCTCCACCAGTAGAAACGTAAGATAATTCGTCTTTCCACATCAAATAATTACCTAAACAATCATTCATAAAATATTTTGAAATACTTTTATCTTTTTTTATTTGATAAACAATACTATATGAAGTAATAGTACAAGTATCACTTAGCTCAACAGGATTATCCAATATAATCTCTCTACTATATATTCCAACATAATCAGTAACATCAAGTGTTTCATTAACATCAACACTAGGACTAACAGATGGTGTTACATTAGTATCAGTAACTTCATCATTATTTTTTTTATGAGTATATAAACCTTCAGCATCATAAACCTTATATAGTGAAAAAACTGCAATAAATAAAACAGTTATAACAAAAGACATAAAATATAATTTATCTTCTTTAAATCTTTTAATAATAGCTCTAAATAATAAATAAGTTTTCTTTTTTTCAAATTTAGTAATACTTACATCCTTATTTACATTAACATCATTATTATTTACATTATCGTCTTTCTTTTTCCACAACATTAATATCACCTTTTATATTCATACAACCATTATACCATAAATAATATTTATAGCAGAAGAAAATAATAATTATCAAAAATTTCTTTGCAAAAAAAGACTATTTTCATTAAATAATCTTTTAAAATTTAAATTCACAAACAAAAAAAGTAGTTCAAAACTACTTTTCTTCACCTAATATTTCTAATGCCTTACGCATCTTCATATCATATTTAACAACTTCTAATCCACCAAAATGAGATAAGAATTCAGTTTTATCTACACCATATTCAGCTGCCATTTTTTCAGCTTCAGCATCTGCATCTGCGTCATTGATTTCAATTTTTTCAGCTTCAGCAACTTCTTCAATTAAATAACGATATTTAACACGTTTTTCAGCTTCTGGTTCCATTTGTTTATGCATATCTTCATGAGTAGCACCAGTAAATTGTAAATATTGGTCTAATGAAATACCTTGCATTTGAAGTTGTTGACCAAATTGATTTAACATTCTATGAACTTCGTCATCAATAATTTCTTCGTTAATTTCAATTTCCATATTTTTAGCAGCAGCTTCCAATACGTCATCAAGATATTTATTTTTAGCTTCTTCTTCTTTTCTTTCTTCAATTACTTTTTTAATTTCTTTATTAAATTCTTCTTCAGTTTTAACTTCTTCAAAACCTAAATCAGCATAGAATTCTTCATTTAATTCAGGTAAAACTCTTTCTTTGATTTCTCTAACAGTAACATCAAACTTAACAGCTTTACCAGCTAGTTCTTTAGTATATTCTTCAGGGAAAGTTAAATCTAATGATTTAGTTTCACCAACTTCCATACCAACTACTCCTTCTTCAAATCCAGGAATAAATGTATGAGAACCTATTTCTAATGGATAATTAGCTCCAGTACCACCGTCTAATTTTTCTCCATCAACATAACCTTCGAAATCAATTACAGCAGTATTTCCTTCTTCTACTTTACCATTTTCTTTAACAACGATTTCAGCGAATCTAGAAGCTAATCTAGCAACTTCTTCTTCAACTTCTTTTTTAGTTACTTTAACAGCATCTTTTTTAACACCTAAGTCTTTATATTTACCTAATTTAACTTCTGGTTTAGTAATAATAGTAAATACAAATTTAACATGGTCTTTATCAATTTCAGTAACATCCATTTTTGGTTCACAAACAGGAATTAAATCATTATCACGAAGAGCAGATGTATATGCCTTACCAGCAGCTACATCAACAGCATCCATATATAAAGATTCAACACCAAATTTTTGTAAATAAATATTTTTTGGACATTTACCTTTTCTAAAGCCATCAACTTTCATATCTTTATTTTTTTTCTTAAAAGTAGCATCAAGAACTTCTTCCCATTCTGCACCTTTAATTTCAATTTCTATATCGTGTACATTTTTCATTTTCCACTTCTCCTTCAACATTCATTATTATACCTAAAAATATCATTAATTACAATAAAAAGAAACAGGAACATTTCCCATTTAGTCTGTATTTTCCGTACAGTAATCAATCATCTTCTAAATATCAAACATTAATTACAATAACTAACTTTAAATTATTAAATATTTTGATTTAATATAAAAAAGACAGCAACTAAGCTATCTTTAATACTTTAATATCATAAGTACCATTAGGTCCAGAAACTGGAATAATATCTCCAACTTTACTACCAATTAAAGCAGCACCAATTGGTGACTCATTACTTACTTTATTTTCAAACGGATCAGCTTCAAGAGATCCAACTATACTATATGTATCTTCTTCTTCATCATCTACATAAAGTATTGTAACATCACAACCTACATTAACAGTATCTTTATCTTTACTATCAATAATAGTTGCATGTTCTAATTTATATTCTAATTCTTGTATTCTTGCTTCAATTTTAGCTTGCTCATCTCTAGCAGCATCGTATTCTGAATTCTCAGATAGATCGCCATGACTTCTAGCTTCTTTAATAGCTTGAATATTTTCTTCCCTTTTTGTAGTTCTTAATTCATTTAATTCTTCTTCTAATTCAGCAAATCCTTTTGCTGTTAATAGAATTTCATCTTTATTTGCCATAACAAGCATCTCCTTCAAAAAACATCTTCCTAAGAATACTATAAAAAATCTGAAATGTCAAACACTTTTATTCGCATCATATCATATTGACATAATTTGAAAGGTACCTTAAATTTAACAATCATTTTTGGATGATTGGCAACTTCTATTAAATTATCATCTTTATCATAGATATTATCTGGGATAGTAAAAGTAACAGGTTCTAAATTAGGACCAAAGAATTCTACTACATCCCCAGGTTTAAAATAATTACGTTGTTCAAGTGTTACAACACCATTATCATAACCATTAACAATACCCAAAAAGTCTTTATTACTTACCTCATCTCTATCACTCAAAAAATATTGTTCATTTTTACCAGGTAATCCATTAAAGAATTGTTCAGTACTATCTCGATTAGCACATCTATTTAGTATACTTAAGCTATACTTAGTATATGCAACATCTAAATTATTATTAATAACTTTATCAATTAAGTGTCTATATACACTAATAACAGTAGCAATATAATAAACACTCCTCATTCTTCCTTCAACTTTAAAGGAATTAACTCCAACATTTATCATTTCTTCTATATTAGAAATCATATTTAAATCTTTAGGAGTCATACTAAATATTTGATTAGTATTATCAGCATCAAACACAAATCTACATACTTGAGCACATCCACCTCTATTACTATCTCTTAAAGTAGCATAATTAGATAACACACATCTACCACTTATTGTAGTACACATAGCTCCATGTACAAAGCACTCTATTTCTATACCTGTTTCTTTCTTGATACGTTTAATATCTTCTTTAGAAGCTTCTCTAGCTAAAACTACCCTAGTAGCACCTAAATCTTTATAAAATTTAACAACTTCATAATTTAATGATGACGCTTGTGTACTAACATGTAATTCTAATTTAAGATTTAATTTCTTCCATAAATCCATTATTACAACATCACTAACAATAATAGCATCTACACCTATTCTATCTAATTCTTTTAAATAATCAGATACACCTTCTAAGTCTTTATCATGAAAAACAATATTAACAGTTACATAAACTTTTTTATTTAAAGAATGAGCATACTTACATGCATTTTCAATATCTTCCAAACTAAAATTTAAAGCATTAGCTCTTAAACTATAATTTTGACCACCAATGTATATTGCATCAGCTCCATAAAGACAAGCTATTTTAAGTCTTTCTAAATCTCCAGAAGGAGCAAGTAATTCTAAAACACCCATTATTTGTTCCTCTCTTTCAATTTATAAATAGTTTTTTTATCTAAAAATCCATTATCTTCATTATCGCCAGTATGTAACTCGTTAGTTAAAAAATCCATTACTTCATTATGATTAACTAACATCGTATTAACATAATAATATTTAACATTATCTAAATTAAGTAACTCTTTACCATTAAATATTTTATCAGAATACATCA
>CAZJHG010000031.1:0-16049 GCA_964545885.1 uncultured Muribaculaceae bacterium
ATGCTGACTATGTTAAAAACATGATTACTGGTGCTGCTCAAATGGATGGTGCTATCCTTGTAGTTTCTGCTGCAGATGGACCAATGCCTCAAACTCGTGAACATATCTTACTTGCTCGTCAAGTTGGTGTTCCAAAAATCGTTGTATTCATGAACAAATGTGACCAAGTTGATGATCCAGAATTATTAGACTTAGTTGAAATGGAAATTCGTGAATTATTAAACGAATATAACTTCGATGGAGATAATGCTCCAGTTATTAAAGGTTCTGCTCTTAAAGCTCTTGAAGGAAATGAAGCAGATGTTCAAGCTATTAGAGACTTAATTGCTGCTGTTGATTCTTATATCGACGCTCCAGAAAGAGATACAGACAAACCATTCTTAATGCCAATCGAAGACGTATTTACTATTTCAGGACGTGGTACTGTTGTTACAGGACGTGTTGAACGTGGTGAATTAAGAATCAATGACGAAGTTGAAATCGTTGGTTTAAGAGATACTCAAAAAACTGTTGTTACAGGTATTGAAATGTTTAGAAAATCACTTGATTCAGCTATGGCTGGTGATAATGCTGGTGCATTACTACGTGGTATTTCTAGAGATCAAGTTGAAAGAGGACAAGTTCTAGCTAAACCTGGAACAGTTACTCCACATACAAACTTCAAAGGTTCTGTATATGTATTATCTAAAGAAGAAGGCGGACGTCATACTCCATTCTTCGCAAATTACAGACCTCAATTCTACTTCAGAACTACAGATGTTACTGGTGTAATTACACTTCCAGAAGGTGTTGAAATGGTTATGCCTGGTGATAACGTAGATATGACAGTTGAATTAATAGCTCCAGTAGCACTTGAAAATGGTACTAAATTCTCTATCCGTGAAGGTGGACGTACTGTTGGTGCTGGTGTTGTTACTGAAATTATTAAATAATTTAGTAATAAGGTGTCAAGTTTAAAAAAGTGAAAGTTATTTCACTTTTTTTAATGTTTTAAATTGGTTATAATGATTAAAGGGTGATTGTATGGTTGAAGTAAAGAATAACAAAGAAAAAAAGACACCTAATACTTCTAAAGTACGTAAAGTATCTAGTAAGAAAAATAAGGATTTAGATTTATCTAGTGATGATTTGTATGAAGTGATTAAAAATAAGAAAAAAAATTCTGAGAAAAGTAATAAGAAAAAAAGTGAAGTATCAAAAGAAAAAAATGTTGATAGTAGTAAATTTTCATCTTTTGATGGTGAAAAATCATTTAATAACGATGAAAATAATGAAGACACTTCCAAAATTTCGAAAGAAATTGATTTTTCTGTTGAAAAAGATGACTTGATTATTACTAGAGAAATAATATTTTCCGAAGATAAATTGGATTTGAAAGACAATAAAATTTTAGAAGAACTAAGAGATGCTATTAAAGAATTTGATGCTTTAAATGATACAGGTGATATTGTTAAATATGATGAATCAGAATTTAATGACGATGACTTAATTTTTAGTTCGTTCAATAATAAAGAAAAGAATAATAATAATTTTTTTGAACTTTTATTTGAGTTTGTTAAAAACAAATGGAAAGTTCTTATTTTTGGAGGAATTTTTCTGTTATTCTTATTTTATTATTTCTTTTGATTTTCTATGTTAATTTATTTAAGATTATTTTGCTAAAAAATAAAATTTTATAAAATAGTAATATGACTAATTGGGTAATGTGTAACTTTTAGTAATAAAAAAATATTAGTTTTCGCTAATATTTTTTTTCTTTCTATTAAATTCTTTGGCTAATTGGCCACTTTGTTCCATACTTTTATATAAACCATCATTTATAATAAAATCATATTCTCCTATATATTCAAATGCCAATGGATTAAATCCTAATTTAAATTCATCTAATCCCTTATATGGATTTTTGTCTGTGAAATCTCCTGTAATTCCGTTCAAGTCCATAAAGTCAAAATCCTTTTTATAATATTCTATCAATTTATAATGTAAAAAATAATTCGGACTGAATCTTTTATATTCAGTATTATAGCCACTAATTAATATATTTACTCTATTTTTATATTTTATAGTTATTGCTCCAGCTATGTATTCTTCTTTGGACTGAGCTAAGTGTCTTGTTGCTATTGCAATGTTATCTTTGTATATATTTAGTACAGTATCTGATTCGAGTTTCTTTTTTAGATTTTCATTACTAGGGTTTTTCATTACTTTTTCAATTAATTTATTATTTATGTTTGACTCTTCTTCAAATTTTTCTCTTAAATTTATTAAGCATTCTTCATAGTTGATTTTTACTAAGAAAATATCCATGTCTTTATTTCTTGAGAATGCATTATAATAATTGTAATAGTGATATATTGGATAGTCTTTTTTATTTTTTATAAAATTGTATAGAATGTCTAAATCGTCTCTTTTGCCTTTTACAAGTGTTAAACCATTTCGTATACCTTTGTTTATTTTATTTCTTGTATTTTTGCTTATCGTTCTCATATTGGTTTTTTTTAATATTTGAACTGCATTATATTTAGGTATTTTTGTTTCAAAATGAATCGTTCCTTCTAATTTCCTGAAATTCAACTCACGAAGAATGTTATCTATCATTTGATTTTTATTATAGACTATTGTTTTATGTTTGTGATCCATTGTCCCAATGGAAATTTCAGGATTTATTTTTATAAAAGCAAAGTTTTTTTTGTAGTAGTATTTTTTTAATGCTTTAGTGAATTCTTGCAAAAGATTTTGGTCATAGTAATCTATCAAGAAACCTTTTGGTGCATAGCCATAACGATTGAACATGCCGAGTTTTTTATAAACTATTAGTGATGCTGCGTGAATTTTTCCGGAGTCGTCAACTAAACCTAACAAATCATATTCATAGCCCTGCTCTGACATAAATAATGCATAACTTGAACTTTGATGATAGCTTCCTAAAGGATGGTTTATTGCATAGTTGTCAAACTCAAATAATGATAATGTTTTTAGTTTCATATTGGACCCCTTTCTATAAATAAGAGAGTATTATATCATATCTAAAAATTATTGCAATATATTTATTTATGCTTTAAAATTATTCTAGAGGTGTATAAAATGAATAAAGTAATTAAAAGATTTCGTGAGATGATGATTATTTCTTTGGGTGTAGCATTGTTAGATGTTTTGATTGGTGTTTTGTTTATGGCTTATACTGAGTTCAATACAAAAATCAATCTTATTATTCTTGGGGCGGTAGTTGTTGTTCATAGTTTATTCTTTTTAATAAGATATTTTTATGACGGACTTGGGAAAAAAGTGTTTTCCATTGATTTAATTCTTGGAGTTGCTGCTCTAATTTTGGGGATTTTTACAATAGTTAATCCGTTTGTTGCTTTGGATGTAATTGGTATATTATTTGCTATTTGGTTAGTTATTACCGGTGCTGAAAAGTTATATTTTGGTATTAAGTTTTTAAAAAAGCAAGAAGATATATATCTTTTTACTATATTTGTTTCTTGTTTGATGTTTTTAATGGCCATAGTTACTTTATTTAATCCTTTTGAGTCATTTATGTTAATTACAAGGTTAGTTGGATTATTTTTAATTTGTTCTGGTTTGTTTGAAATGTTAATATGTATGTTATTTAGGAAGAGAGCTAAATATATATTGGATATGTTTAAATAGTTTATTAGGTTTTTACTTGATTTATTTACTATAATATGATAGATTAATTATCGGAACGGAAGTGATTTTATGTTAGAAATTGCACTTTTAGTAGTATCAATTTTATTAATAGCTATTGTTTTGTTACAAAGTAGTAAAGCGAGTGATGCTAGTCAAATAATTTCAGGTGGAAATGATGCTTTATTTCAAAATCAAAAGGAACGTGGCGTTGAATTGTTAATTACTAGATTAACTATTTTACTTGGAGCTGCATTCTTCATTATTTCATTTATATTATTTATTAATTAGTCCGAAAGGGCTTTTTTTAATACTATTAATTTTGCTTTAATTATGATATATTTAGTATTAGATGATAAGTTATAAAAAGGGTGATTCTTATGAAAGAAATGGTTTTAAATTTACTTAAAGATATACATGAAGCTAAAGAGATTATAGAAATTAATGATTTGTTGGGGCTAAAAACTAGTTCTGAATTAAGTGAATTACAAGATACATTAAATCAATTAGTTGATGAGTATTTAGTTTTTTATACTAAGAAGGGGAAATATATATTATTAGCTAATTGTCCTGGTTTGAAGATTGGTAGACTTTCTGTTAGTAAAAAAGGTTTTGGATTTATTATCTTAGATAAAGAAGATGATTTGTATGTTGATGCTAGAAATATGAATGGGGCTATACATGATGATATTGTATTAGCTGAAGTTTTCACTTCTGGTGTTAGAAAAGAAGCTAAAGTTATTAGAGTTATTAAAAGAGAATTACAAAACTTGGTTGGAGAAATCATTTATGATGATAAAGGTCGAGCTTATATAGATTTGGACGATGATAAGAAAAAGATTACTATTGAATTAACTACAGATAGTACTAAAGATTGTGTAGAGGGTCATAAAGTATTAGTTAAGGTTTTAAAAGAAGTTAATAAAAACAAGTATATTGCTGAAGTAGTTAAAATAATTGGTCATAAAAATGACCCTGGCACTGATATTTTAACTATTGCGTACAAGCATGGTATTTATGAAGATTTTGGTGATGAAGTTGAAGCTGAACTCGTTGATATACCTAATGAAGTTGATCCAAAGGAATTAGTTAACCGTCGAGATTTAACTGATGAGATAATATTTACAATAGATGGCGATGATACTAAAGATATCGATGATGCTATTGGAATTAAAAAGTTAGAAAATGGTAATTATGAGTTGGGTGTTCATATAGCAGATGTTTCTCATTATGTAAAAGAGAATACTGCTTTGGGAGATGCGGCATATGAAAGAGGAACTTCTTCTTATTTAGCAGATACTGTTATTCCAATGATTCCACATAAGTTATCAAATGGTATATGTTCACTAAATGAAGGCGTTGTTAGACTTTCTATGTCGTGTGTAATGGAAATAGATTCAAAAGGAAAAGTGGTTGATTATGATATATTTCCAAGTTATATAAAGAGTCGTAAAAAGATGACATATAAAAAAGTTAATGATGTTATTGTTAGAAATATAATTGCTTCTGATTATGAAGAATTTGCTGATAAATTGTATTTGATGAATGAATTACATCAAATACTTAGAAAAGAAAAGAATAGTCGCGGATATATTGATTTTGATTTAGATGAAGCAAAGATTGTTCAAGATGAAAATGGCAAGGCAATAGATGTAGTAAAAAGAGTTCGCGAAGAAGGAGAAATGCTTATTGAAGATTTTATGATTGCGGCTAATGAAACAGTTGCTGGTCATATATTTAATATGCAGTTACCTTTTATATATCGTATTCATGATGTTCCTAAACCTGAAAAAGTTGATGATTTCATGACTATGGTAAAGATTCTAGGTTATAAATTAAGAGGTAATGTAAATGATTTGAGTCCTAAATCAATGCAAAATATTTTGGAACAGTTAAAGGATAAAAAAGAATTTGAGATTCTATCTAGTTTGTTGTTACGTAGTATGAGAAAAGCTGAATATAGTAAAGAAAATATTGGTCATTTTGGACTAGCTAGTAAGGCTTATACTCATTTTACTAGTCCTATTAGAAGATATCCGGATTTAGTTGTACATAGATTACTAAAAAAATATTTGATTGAAAATGATATGTCAATGACTACTATTCAAACACTTGAAAATAATTTGGTTGAAATTGCACAACATTCTTCTGAAAGAGAAGTAGCTGCAGTTGATGCTGAACGCGATGTGTTTGATATGAAAGTTGCCGAATATATGGAAGATCATGTTGGTGAAGAGTTTGATGGTGTTATTGATACAATAACTAATTTTGGATTCTTTGTTCAATTACCTAATTTAGTTGAGGGATTGGTACATGTACAGACATTGAAAGGTGATTATTTTACTTATATACCTGAGTTATTGTGTATGATTGGTAAGTCAACAAAGAAAACTTATCGTTTGGGGGATAAAGTCAGAGTTAAGTGTGTTGGAGCTTCTAAAGAAACTTCTATGGTTGACTTTGAGATAGTAAAGGTTGATGAAGATGGAAATAAAAAACAAGAAAGCTAATTTTGATTATTATATAGAGGATTCTATTGAATGTGGTATTGAACTTAAAGGTACTGAAATTAAGTCTTTAAGGAATGGTTCTGGAGATTTGAAAGATACTTTTGCAATTATTAAGAATGGTGAAGTTTTCTTACTTAATATGTATATTGCCAAGTATGAAGAAGGGAATCGTTTCAATCATGATGAAAGACGTACTAGAAAGTTGTTGCTGCATAAAAGAGAAATTAGAAAATTAAAAGAGAGAGTTGAGCGTGAAGGTTATAGTTTAGTACCTTTAAAGGCTTATTTAGTAAGAAATAAAGTTAAGATATTACTAGGTGTAGGTAAAGGTAAAAAGCTTTATGATAAGCGTGAAACTATCAAAGAACGAGATTTACAAAGAGAAGCACAAAGATTGAGATAAGGGTGATATATATGAGAAAGTATATTATTACATTTGCTGTTTCTCTTTTTTTGTTTTTGGGAAGTGCAAATGCTTTAACTAAAGCGCCAGTTGACATAACAACAATGAGTATTGAAGAACTTTTAGAAGCTATGGACAAAGGATATTTAACTAGTGAAAATTTAGTTAATATTTATCTAGAAAGAATAGATGCTTATGATGATATGTTTAATTCTATTAACCAATTAAATGAACATGCTTTGGAACAAGCTAAAGAACTTGATGATGAAAGAGCAAAAGGTAATTTACGTGGTAAGTTACATGGGATACCTATACTTGTTAAATGTAATATAGATGTATATGGTATGCCTACTACTGCTGGGACTAAGTCTTTAAGTGATAATTATCCTGTTGATAATTCTTATGTTGTACAAAAATTAATTGATGAAGGTGCTATTATTTTAGGTTCTACTAATATGAGTGAGCTTGCTTTTTCAGCTGCTAACTCATATAGTTCCTATGGGTATGTAAGAAATGTTTTTAATACTGATTATACTTCTTATGGAAGTAGTGGTGGTTCTGCTGTAGCAGTAAAAGCTGTATTTGCTGCGGCTTCTTTGGGGACTGATACTAATTCTTCTGTACGACTTCCGGCATCAGGTGCGGGATTAGTTGGTATTCGTCCTACTTTAGGGTTGGTTAGTAGAACTGGAGTCATTCCTTATGATATAGAAAGAGATACGGTAGGTGTATTAACTAGGAATGTTTCTGATAATGCTTTGTTGTTGAGTATAATAGCTGGAACAGACGAAGAAGATGATATAACTAAAAATGCTGTTGTACCAAATGCTGAATTGGATGACTCATCACTATCTGGAGTAACGATTGGTGTAGCAACACAATATGTTAAAGGAAGCAGTAGCGAAAGTGGAGTTACTGGTTTAACTGATAAAGCTATATATAAGTTGTTACTTGAAAGTATTGAAAAGCTAGAAAATGCTGGGGCTAATATTGTTTATTTGGATGATTTTGTTAAGAACTCCAATATTACGATAGCACGTTCAACATATGCCGGAGTTACTATGTGTGATTATTTTAATAAATATATAAAAGGAACAACAGGAACTATAAGAAGTTTTCAACAACTAGCTAGTTCATCCGGACATATACAGAATTTAACTGGTTATGTTGAGTCTTGTGGTGATTCTATTACTGGAAAAAGTAATCGTGATCGTAAAAAAGCAATTTATCGTAATTATGTTGATGATTATTTTGAAAAATATAATTTAGATGTGATTTTGTACCCTACTTTAAAGAATCAAGTATTTAAATATAATAAAACTGGGAATATAAGCCCTGGTAGTAGTTTGGGAAGTGTTATTGGGTATCCTTCGATAACTGTACCAATGGGCTATGTTGGAGAATTTTCTTATGGTATTGAGTTTTTAGGTACTGCTTATAGTGAAAATATTTTATATAATGTTTCATCTGTTTATGAAAGAGTCAATGGCAATAAAGTAGAGACTTCTCCTTTAACTCCTTCTTTGTATGAAGTGTCTGATAATGTTAAAAAGTTAAATAATCTATATGAAAATAGTTTGCTAATTGATAGTAAAAGTTCTTTAATAAGCGAATGGATTGAGGATGTTAGAAAATTTTATTATAATTATAACGAACATGATGATATTGATAGCTTGGCTATTGAATTAATTCATAGATATGAAAAAATAGATAATTATAAGATTCTTGCGTTTATTTATGATTTTTTTGATTATTTTGAGTATATAGTTTTTATTATTATTTTAGGTGTAGTTATTATTTTTTCATATAAAACAAAACAGCATTAGTTATATCTTTTAACTTTATGTATAATTGGACGTTAAATTAGTTGTCAAAGAACGACAATACATCGACAATGTTGGCACTATTATTAATTAATGTTTTTGGATAATTAATTTTTGTTTATTGTGAATTATGTTGGTTTATTAGCATTTTGCATTTATTAAATTTTATTTTTATGATGCCTTTATTCTAATAAACATTAGTAATTGTTTGGTTTTGATACTTTGTTATTATTTATTTAATGAGAATAATGAGCTATTATATGGCTCTTTTTCTTTGGGTTGTTTTTTATGGTGTTTATTTGATATAATTAGTATCGTAAAGAGGAGGCAGATAAAATGGTTTTATCTACTGTGTGGTCAATACTTACTATGGTTATTGATGTTTGCATTGTATGGTGCATTATATATTATATATTAAAAAATGTTAAAAATAATTCGAAGATGGTACTAATAGTTAAAGGTGTAGTGATTATACTTTTATTTAAAGTTATTAGTGATTGGTTAGACTTGTATACTGTTGGTATCCTACTTGAATATGTATTTGAGTGGGGGCCTTTGGCTTTAATCGTTTTATTTCAACCTGAGTTGAGGAGTTTCTTAGAATCGATTGGTAGAACAAAATTGTTGGGAAGACATAAAGTTTTAACTGTTGAAGAAAGAGAAAGAGTTGTATTCGAAATAATGGATGCTGTTGAGTATCTTAAGAAAAATAAGATTGGAGCATTGATTGTTTTAGAAAGAGATGTTTCTTTGCAAGATTATATTACTCCTGCTACTAAGGTATATGCTGATTTAACTAGTCCTTTACTTGGAACTATTTTCTTTCCAAATAGTCCACTTCATGATGGTGGAGTTATTATTCAAGGTAATAAGATAACTTGTGCTGGTGCTGTATTTAAGACTAGTATGGATCCTAATTTAAATAAGAAGTTAGGTACTCGTCACAGAGCTGCTCTTGGTATTGCTGAAGAAAGTGATGCTGTTGCTTTGGTTGTTTCGGAAGAAACTGGTCGTATAAGTATTGCAGTTGATCATGAAATTCATTATAACTTGAGCTTAGATGAATTTAGAATGATGCTTGTTGAAGAATTAAAACCTAAAACAGAGTTATTCTATGATGCTGATGGTGCTGAAAGAGAAGGTGATAGTGATGAAATCTAGTAGTACAAACAAGAAAAAGAAACCTTTGAAAAAAATATTTAAAAAACTTTATAAGTTGGTTGATGGCTTAATTGTTACTCCTATTAGTACTTGTGTTTATAAACTTCAAAAGAAGATGGGGAATAATAATGGCTTAGAAAAAATATTAAATAGGCCTTATGCATTGTTGATATTATCTGGGGTAATTGCTTTAGGTTTAGCATTACTGGTAAATTTTAAAGCTTCTTCATTTGTTAGTAAAGATGCTGAATTTTTAACTAATATACCTGTTAAAGTTGTTTATAATAGTAGTGCTTATGTTGTTGAAGGCGTTCCTGAAACTGTTGATATGACTCTTATTGGTAAAAAAAGTGAACTTTATTTAGCAAGACAACTTGGTGATAATGAAGTTGTAATAGATTTAACTGATTATCAAGCTAGTGATAGGTCTTTTAAAGTTAAATTAACTTATAATAAGCCAATTGATAATTTAGATTACCAAATATCTCCTGATTATGTAACTGTCACTATTAAGGAGAAAGTTAGTGATAATAAGACTGTTAGTTATGATTTATTAAATCAAGATGAACTTGATCCAAAACTTAGTGTTAAATCTGTTGAGCTATCTAAAACTGATGTAATTGTTAGAGGTTCTCAAGATACTATTGATTCTATAGCAACTATTAAAGCTTTAATAGATTTGGATAATGATGATTTTACTAGTTCTGGAACTTATACAATAGATAATTTAACATTGATTGCTTATGACAAGATTGGACAAATTGTAGATAATGTTGAAATTGTTGCTACAAATATTAATGCCAAAGTGGTTTTAGACTCATATTCTAAGAGAGTTGCTGTTAAAGTTCAAACAACAGGTGAACTAGTTAGTGGCAAGGCTATTTCTTCAATAACTATAAATGGTGTTAATGCAAATGATTTTGAAACTACTATTTATGGTGATGAAGCAGCATTAGAAGATATCTCTTATATTACTGCTTCTATTGATGTTGATGGTCAAGGTAACAATGGCTCTAAGACTTCTAAGGTTACTTTTTCAAAACCATCTGGTGTAAGAAATATTAGTGATGAAAGTGTTACTATAGTTCTTAATTTTGGTGAAGCTAAGCAAAAGACTATTACTATAGATGGTATTAGAACTTCAAATGTTCCTAATGGACTTAGCGCTAATTTAGCTTCTCAATCTGATTCTAAAGTTGAAATTCAAGTTATTGGTGTTGAATCTGTATTAAATGAGATTAGTAATGAAGATTATTCTGGTATTTATGCTTATGTTGATTTAACTGGTTATGGTACAGGAACTTATCCTGTTGCAGTTAATGTAGAGGGAACAGATTCGAGATTACAATATATTGTTACAAAGACTGTTGATGTTGTATTATCTAAAACCAATTAAAAATGACTCCTAGTGAGTCATTTTTCTATGGATAAAACAAGAAATGTATATTATTGCTGCAATTCCTATAGTTATATAAATAATATTGTTTATAACCGAACTTTTAATTAGTAATGTGACTAAATTGATATTTAATAAACCAATGAGTCCCCAGTTTAGCGCTCCAATAATTGTTAATGCTAGAGCTATTTTTTCAATTATTTTCATAGATACCTTCCTTTTCTAATAGTAGTATTGACTATAAATATCTTTTTATGTATGAATAATTGTTTTTTTTATAAATATTATTAAATAGAAAAGGTATGGTGTTATGAAAAAAATTATTATTTTGTTTTTAAGTTTGTTTTTGTTTACTGGCTGTGGTAAGGTTGATAAAGATAAGTTGGTAGATAAATTTAAAGAAGATGTTGAAACTGCTAAATCTTATTCTACAAATAGTGTTATGGAAATATATAATGGTGATGATACTTTTATATATGATATAGAGGTTTATTATATGGATGATGATTATTTTAAGGTTAAAATGGTTAATACTTTGAGTAATCATGAACAGGTTATACTTCGTACAGACAATGATGTGTATGTAGTTACTCCTAGTTTAAATAAAAGTTATAAATTCGTTAGTGAATGGCCTTATAATAGTAGTCAATCTTATATACTAAATTGTTTACTTCTTGATATTAATAATGAAAGTGATATTATTTTTAGTGAAGAAACCGATGGTTATTCGCTAAAGGTTGGTGTTGATTATCCAAATAATAGAGATTTAGAATATGAGATTCTATATTTTGATAAAAGTATGGAATTAAAAAAAGTTGTTGTTTATGACACCGAAGATATTGCATCTATTAAAGTTGATTTTAATAAAATTAATTATAAAGCTAATTTGAGTAAATCTGATTTTGGAGTTGATGATATTATTGATGAAAATTGTTGTAATAACGAGAATGATGTTGAAGAAACGGCTTCTTTGGATGAAATTGTTTATCCCTTATATGTTCCAACTAATACATATTTAAAAGGAAAGGAAACTGTGGATACTGATACTGGTGAAAGGGTGATATTAACTTTTAATGGAGATAAAAATTTTGTTTTAATAGAGGAAACAAGTGCAGTTAGTAAGGAATTTGAGGTTATTCCAGTTTATGGAGATCCTCTTATGTTAAACAATACAATTGGTGCTTTAAGTACAAATTCGTTATCTTGGACAGCGAATGATGTTGATTATTATTTAGCGAGTAATGATTTATCTACTTCTGAAATAATGGCTATAGCTAGTTCGCTTAGTGTGGTTGACTTAATTGAAGAGAAATAATGAATAATTATTTCAATATTTAACCATCATAAAGTAGCATAACATTTATTTGATTTACACTTTAAATGTGGTATAATTGGGTCAAGGTGGTTTAAATGGAAAAGAAAAATGAAAAAAATAGTAAGAAGGTAAATACTAAAGTAAAAAACGTTAAATCTAATAATAAAATAAAGTATAAAACAGCTGAACAAGAAGAAGTGCGTAATTTTATTATAGTTATTATTGTAGTTTTACTATGTGTAGGAGCAATATATTTATTAACTAGAGTTTTTGTTACTAAGGATTTATTTGGAAACAATGAGGACACATCTAAAGATGAGATTACTGAAGGTGTTGTTGATTATGATGTTGCTATAATG
The DNA here is from genome assembly GCA_964545885.1 of uncultured Muribaculaceae bacterium. Lineage (GTDB taxonomy): Bacteria > Bacillota_I > Bacilli_A > RF39 > UBA660 > Coprovivens. The sequence goes on from CAZJHG010000031.1 coordinate 12,619, forward strand.
GGACAGTTATTGAATAGACCATATAAGCAATATTATGCGGTTATTTATGATTCAGAGGGTGAATATATGTATGATATGTATTCATTAGTTTATTCTTATACTTCATCAAATAAGAATGCGTTGCATGTTTATACAATAGATTTAGCAAACACTTTGAATGATGGTTATTATGACCCTGAGAACGTAAATGTGAATGCGAAAACTTTAAAAGATCTTAAAGTTGGAGATATTACTTTAGTTAAAGTGAAGAATGGTAAAATTTCTAAAATAATCGTTGACTATTCTAAGATGGAAAAAGAATTAGGTATTGAAAAGAAATAAGAAAGTCTAATTTATGATGTTAAATTTAAATGATTGACGTCATAAAAAGACTTTTTTTATATATTAGGAAAAAACGTTTTTAATAGAAAAATAAAAAAAGAGTAGACAAATAAATCTACTCATACAAAAAAGTGATAGTGATTATTATTCATTATCATTTTTTATATTGCATTGTCTCTTTACCACATCTAGGACATGTTATTTTAAAATTTTTTTTAGGTATTTTTTTATTTAACAGAGAAAAACCACCAAACTCATCCAAAAGCCAATCTGGTACAGGATCTTCAAACTTACATTTAGTACATTTGAAAATATATACTTTGGTATCTTCGCCAAAATAATTTTGCCAATTATTTTTACTCATATTCTAACCTCCATTAAGGATATTCGCATTTATAGTATATCATTATATTTTGGCATTTTGGACACTTTAAAATATCTTTTTTAAATGATAATATAATCATTGTTCTCCAGTTAAGAGATTTCTTTTTAAAATCAGAATATTCTTTAGACCATATTCTTTTTAAATCTATTTTAACAATTGTGGAATTATGATATATTCCATAAAATCTAATTTGTCTAAAAGATTTATTTTTTGGAATATTTTTAGGTGAAGAGAAAGACTGGCTATCAATTTAAACTCTATATTAAATATTAACTTCTTTAGTTATTTATGAGTTTATGTTATTATTTTATTTAGAAGGTGGATTTATGAAGAAAGTATCAGAGGAAGCTAAAGTTAAAAATAATAAAAGTTCATCTAAAAAAAATGATGGTGTTAATTTAGATAGTAAAAAGAAAAGTCAATCTAATGTTTCTAATAGTAAAAAATGTTCTGCTTTCAATAAAAAGATTAGCAGAATCAAAAATTTTTGTTGTGGCAATAGCAATAAAAGTATAAATAAAAAAAATATGGTAGATAAAAAAGGCAATGTAAAAAATGCCAAGTCGAGGGTAAAAAAATCTAATAAGAGTAAAAATAACAAAAAATCTATTTTTATAAGAAAATTTTCTTTTGATATATTTGATTTATTATTGATTGTTGTTATAACTGCTATTGTTTCTTGCTTAGGTACTGGTTTTTTGTTAAATGTTCAATTCCGTAAAAATTTTTCTTTTCTTACTTCTGATGTTATGAGTAATGAGAAAATCCAATTATTTTTGAGTACATATGAAGAAGTTATTGATAATTTTTACGAAGAAGTTGATGAAGACGCTATGCTGGAAGCAGCTTTAGATGGTATGTTAAATTTTTTAGAAGATAAGTATTCTATATTTTTGGATTCTGATGAGACAGAGAATTTGTCTGAAATGTTAGACGGTGCTTATGAAGGAATTGGTATAGTTGCTATAGGTAATGTTGTTTATAGTGTTTATGAAGGGTCTCCTGCTGATATAGCTGGCATTCAACAGAACGATGAAATTGTTGAGATAAATGGAAATTCAATTAACTCTGAAAATTTTGCTTTAATTTCTGAATTGATTGAAAAGGATACTACTAATAGTGTTGTGGTGTCTAGAAATGGTGAAAAAAAGTCTTTTAATATAGAGGTTAGTAGAGTTAGTGTACCAACTGTTAGTTCGAGCGTTATTGCTAGCAAGGATAAAACTAAGAAAATTGGGTATATTTCTGTATCTAATTTTTCTTCTCATACTTTCGAAGAATTTCAAGAAGAATTATTAGATTTAGAAAATAATGATAAAATTTCTTCTTTAATTATAGATTTAAGGAATAATGGTGGGGGATATTTAAATTCTGCCACTAATATAAGTAGTTTGTTTTTAGATAAAGGTGATATTATTTATTCTTTAGATAATAAAGATGGAGTAACTGAGTATAAAGATGAAACTAGTGAAAGCAGGGATTATGAAATAGTTGTTTTGGTTAATGCTAATACTGCTTCAGCAGCTGAAGTTTTGGCAGCAGCCTTACACGATAGTCATGGTGCAGTCATTGTTGGTAATGTAACCTATGGAAAAGGCAAAGTTCAAACAGTGAAGTATTATGGTGATACTATGATTAAGTATACATCAGCTGAGTGGCTTCGTCCTAATGGTGAATGTGTCGATCAAAAAGGAATTGAACCAGACTATGATATTGAACTTAAATATGAAAAAAATTATATATATGATTTACAGTTAGATAAAGCTATTGAATTGTTGAGTTGATTTTTTTGAACGTGTATATCTATTTTGTAGCATTGTTATTTAATTTTTATAAACAAATTGTGTAAACGAATTGTTAAGATTCGTTTTTTCTATGTTTTTTTGTTGAGGAGAGAATAGCGTTGATTGTAATTGAGAACTTCTTTGTTTGTTATTTTTATAAAAATATTATATAATGTTAAACGAAAGCGGGATTTTATGGATGATATTAAAGTTGGAGATAAGCTAAAAATATTCTGTTATAAGCATGACGGAACTTTAGAACACACCTCTGAGGAAGCTGTTGTACTTGAAAATACAGATGAATTTTTGGTTTGTGGAAACGGAAGGACAAAGATAACAGAAAAAGATGGCCGAAGTCATATGACAAATGAACCAGCTGTGTTATTCTTTTATAAGAAGCACTGGTTTAATATTATTGGTCAATTAAAAAAATTTGGATTATTTTATTACTGTAATATTGCTTCTCCTTATATTATTGATGGAAATTCAATAAAATATATTGATTACGATTTAGACTTGAGAGTATTTCCGGATGGTGGTTTTAGAGTTTTGGATCGCAACGAATATAATTATCATAAAAAAATAATGCATTATTCTGATGAATTAGATTTTATTATTAAATCTGAATTATCCTATTTAATAGATTTAAAGAGAAGTGAAATTGGTCCTTTTTCTAAGGGAATTGTAGAAAAATACTACGAAATTTACGAAAAAATCAAAAAAAGTTAATTTTTTTGATTTTTTTCTTGCAATTAATTCTTTTTTGATATATACTGAGGAAGATGTTTCGAAAAGAAGCGTTCTAATATGTCGAAAAAATGGCAAAATCGTCAACTTAAAAACTTTTTTTAAAAAAAGTTAAAAAAAAGTTGACAAACCATTACTAGATTTGGTATATTACTAATGCAACCGAAAAAAGAAAAAGAAAACGGTAGCAAAAA
>CAZJHG010000032.1:0-11393 GCA_964545885.1 uncultured Muribaculaceae bacterium
TTAATAAGAAACTTCAAGGCTTAATCAAACAGACCAAGATAGAGGATATTAAAAATGGTATTCAATTTGCAGTGGATGATAAAGCTTTTACAAAGTTTATGAGAAATTTAAACAGTTATTATATAACTAACTTGTTATCCTCACCTTTAACTCAGGCAAAGAACTTCCTGTCAGCTCTCTGTAATACAGCGTACTTCCCTATGAAGAAAATCATAGGTGGTTTAATAGATTTACCCTTCAATGCTGAACGAGGTCAAGAACTTATTAATGAAGGGTTGCATACTTATCATTACATGTTTGCCTATAGTGATACTATAAAAGATGCTTTAAAAATGGCTGTTCAAACTTTTCAGAAAGGTGAAGGCACTTTTATCAGTTTAAACAAAAACTCACCTGATAATCTAAGTATGTTAGAGAATGCTTTTAATTTTACACCTTGGTCAACAAGCTCTTTGAAACAAAACTTATTTAACACTTTTACTGTGTTATCAAGATTAATGGGAGCTTCTGATGAACTTATAACACAGTTTAATTATAGAGCGCTTGTTAAAGCTAAGGCTTTGCAACAGGCAGAACTTGGAGCTGACACGTTAAAGTTAACAGGAAAGTTAAGAGAAGAATATATAACTAAACAAACAGATAATTTATTTAAGCAAAGCTTTAATGTAGAAGGTAAACCTTTAGATATTACAGCTTATGCAGAAGCAAGAGATATAGTTCTTCAAACTCCGTTAGATGGTGAATATTTTGATATAGGAGAAAAGAAAAAAGTAGGAGTAAAAAATCAAACTGAGCTGATGAAGGTAGGCGAAAGCATACAAACAGCCATTTGCAAACACCCTGTATTAAAAATCTTCTTCCCATTTGTCAGAACAGGTATCAATATAGCTCAACAGAACTTAGAACATAATGTACTTTATGGTATCTGTTCTCCTGCTCAAAGGAAACTTCTTTTCAGTAATACAAAAGAGGGTTCAATAGCAAGAGCGCAAATAGCCACAGGGTTAATGAGTGCAGGTGTTGCTTCTTCTCTTGTTATGCAAGGAAGAATAACAGGTGGTGCACCTTTAGATAAAGATACAAGAGAGGCTTTATATAAAACAGGTTGGAGACCTTATTCAGTTAAGATAGGAGATAAATGGCTAAGTTATGAAGGTTATGAGCCTTTGCATACTATTTTAGGCTTTACAGCAGACTGTTTTAATTTAACTCAAGCTTATGATACCTCCACAAGTAAAATGAATTGGGGTAACTTTGCTACTTTAGGTTTAAAGGCTATAATGAATAATTTTATAGATAAGGCTACTTTCAGAAACTCTATTGACCAATTAAATAATATCTTTGACCTTTGTGAAACAGACGACCCAGAGGTAATACAAAGAATATTGGCTAAACAAGCTAAAGGGCTTTTACCATGGTCAAGTATGGGTAATTATGTTGCAGGTCATATAGATACAGCCCAATCAAAACCTCAAGGATATCAAAATTTTGGAAATAAATACTTCTTTAGGGGAGCTTTAGGAGATTATAAAAGAAACGTCTTTGGTGAAAGACAAGATATGTATTACTTAATACTAAATAAAGCTGTTGATGAAGATACTACTATTGAAGGAAAAGAGTTTAGAAGACTAGCTGAACTTGGTTGGACACCTAGTGAGCTTTCTGCAAAAGACTCAAAATTCAAATATGATTATAGAGAATTTAAAGCAGAAAAATCAGGCAGAAGCCTTCACGATAGGTTCTTAGAAACTCAATCAACAATAACTTTAGAAGGTAAAACTTTAAGAGAAGCCTTGGCAGAGCTAATCAGTTCTGATGAATATCAATATCAAATGTTAGATGGTATAGATATAAGTGAACAAGGTTCAAGTAATACTAAAATAAATAATATCAAACTTATCTTTAATCGTTATAGAGAAGCTGCTAAAGAAGAAGTATTAAGAGAATATGGAGATAATTATCTAAACAAAGATGGAAGAACCGCAGCCCAAGAGGAGCAAATGATAAGAGAAGCACAAGAAGAAGCTATGTTAGATAATGACTTATTAGATATAGCAGAAAATATAAGGAGTTTTAGTTAATGCCACTTGAATATAATGCAAGGGTGGACTATCGTTATACAGGAGGGAATACTATTTTCAGTGTTCCCTTCTCTTATATCAATAAAGCACATGTGGTTGTAGTTATTAATAATGATAGTAATAACCCTATAACAGATTTCACTTGGTTAAGTGAAAATCAAATTCAATTAAAGAACGCAATTAATACAGGAGCAACAGTATCAGTAAGAAGGGTTACTCCTATAAACAATAAACTGGTAACTTTTGAAGATAATAATATCTTAGATGAAGAAACTCAGAACTTAGCACAAGACCAAGTATTTAATGTTGTGCAGGAGGTTAGTGATAATCAAAATAATTTAAAATCTAATATGCAAGAGTTTATTGATTTAAAAGACACTGTTAATTATCAACTTGAGCGTATTTCAGATACTGGTGAACTTGTACAAGAAGCTTATGATTTATTTCAAGAGACAACTGAACTGGCTCAAGGAGTATCCCAAGCTTATGAAGATTTAAGAGAAGGTGTACCTGTAAACCTTGCACAAAACTTATTCACTATAAATTTCACTGATAAAACCTTATCAGAGGAAGAAAGTATTGGTTTAGCTTTGCAAGGCAGTACACAAACAGCTTCAAACTATCCTGATGCTTATCAAGCCTTAGTTAAAGAATACTTAGAAGGTGAAGAAAAAATTTATCAAGATGAAAATGTTGAAACTGTTGTTCAAACTTATAAAGGAGACTTAAGTGGTAAGTTCTATCTTCCTGCCGACTTAACATTATCTCAAGGGACAGAATTATATTCTGATATTACTTGTTCTGAAATTCTAGGTACTATTACAGAGTTTAATAAAGTCAACAGTTATAAATATAATGGAGCTGTTACAGAAAGTTTTTATACACTTGCCCAAACACTTGATAAAGGTATGAGTATCTATTCTGATAAAGCTTTATTAAAGGAACTAGGTAAAATAGAAGATATTTATACAGGCAAAATTGATGAATATAAATTAGCAACTTTTGATAAAGTATATAAACCTATAAATGAAACATTAAGTGAAGGTTCGTCTTTTTATTTAGACCCTGCCTGCACTCAAAAGGCAGGAACAATAACTTATTTAGGGACTTTACAAGTTGATAAATATTCTATTAATCACCCTGATTTTGATTATTTCTATGTACCATCAGGTACACAGGTTTCATCAGGTACAATTATTTATGAAGATAGCAGCTTAACAAAACCTCTGGGAACAGTCAAAACAAAAGGGATAAATGTTTCAAGCAGTTATTTTTATTATAAAGCGTATTGTACACCTACCCCTTTAGCTACTACTAAGTCTATGATAGTAGCCTCTTGGACAGGAAATAAATACTCTCCCACAATATACTTTTATACAAGAGAATTAATTACAAACAACTGTAAGGTAACTATTTATAGTGATAAAAAATGTACAATTTCTAACACAACTCTAACTATATCAAACGGTTTACCTATCTTTTCAAGTGGTTATACTGTAGATAATGGTAATAAACTCCCTACTTTAGTGAAAAAAGTTGCAGGTGGAGATGAAGACTATTCATATATAATTTTAGAAAATGATACAGATTTAACGCAGTTCGCTTTAACAAAGTTAGCTACTACTTCTGTACAGGTTTTGAAACTGGATAATAAAACTAATTATGAATATTATGAATATCTACAATCAATACAAGGGACTTTTATAAAAATTACTGATTTAGATTATCAAGTAGTTACTCAAGCAGAGGAAGTATCTGTAATTACTATTAAAATAGATGAAGGTAATACAGAGGAAGTAATAGAACAAGAGCTTACCTCACAGAATGGTATAGTGTTTAAATATAGAGAAAACTCAAATGGTCATAGAATAGTTAATAGTTCTTATAAAACTCAAGTCCTTAGTTTATTACCAAGCCCTTTTTATATATTAGATACAGAAAATTCAACTTTTACTTTACCTGTTTTAGATAAAGAAAAACTTATTTATGTCTGTGTAGGAAACACTAAACTAAAGAAAGCTAGTATTAGAACTATTACAGAAAATGAGTTATATAGTGTTTTAGGAAATTATGTGAACCATGATGATATAGAGCTATTGGATGAACTTAGTGATATTGTTATAACTTATAATACAAACCTTACTAAAATAACTCAAGCTCTGGAACTTGCAACAGAAACAACAAATGAAATATTGGGGGACTTATAATATGGGTTTAATATCTTCTTTGCAGAAAATCAAACCCTTACTTCAAGATACAAAGTTAAAATTTTATGAAGCTGCTAAGTTAAACAATTTAGAAGCTAAAGAAACTACTACTTTATCAGAATATGTAGATATCTTTAAAACTCATAAAAGTTCTGCTTGGCAATACCCGTCAGACTGGATAGATGTACATAAGGTTTTAGAAGAAGATGAGTATGATAAAACAGCTTATCCTTATGGCAGGGCTGTTATCCTATTATTAAATAATCAAGAAACTACAACATTTTCTTTAAGCTTAGGTTCTACTTCTACCCCTAAAGCAATTAAAACCTCTGATGGAGCCTTTTACACTTATGCTGATAATGGAAGCAGTGTTACTCACACTTGGCAAACAGGGGAAGAAAAAACTTGTTGGGTAATTTATTATTACTCAAAAGCAAAATGCTATCCTGTACATAAAACATATTTACCAACAAATGCTTTATACATCTATATTGATAGTTCCTCTTTTATGTTTTCAAACGATTATTCCCCTTCTTATACTTCCTTCCCTTACTTACAAGGGTTGGAGTGTACTAAAGAAAGTATCTATACTGATAGTGGTTCATATCTGGGTATAACTGCACTGGAATATGTTTATTTACCTTTTGATAAAGAAAAATCAACAAATACTTCGTATTTGATTTATAACAATATGTTCCTAAAATACTTTTATGCTTCCATAATTCCTAGTGATAAAATAGGTAAAAGCGTTAATGCTGTAAACTGGGATAACGGAAACTGGAGTAGCTTAAATAGTACTGCCATAGTATCAGGGAGTAGCATAACTTATCAAGAAGGTGTTGCTGATTTATCAAATTATACATCAGATACTGCTGTTAACTTATTTTATAATGCTTACAACAATATAAACATTAAAGTAAAATTACCAAATGCCCCTGTAACTTGTTATTTAGGACAATATTGTGCTTCTGTAATAAAACCTTCCACGTGGGAATATATGGCAGAGAATGCACCTGTGGTTGATGGTAGGACTTTGACCTTAAATACTTATGGTTATGCCTCACTTAAAGCAGCAGGTAAAGCTTATCAAACATTTATTGATAAAGGTTGGGTGATAAAGTAATGGAAGAATTAATTAAGAACTTAAATGAAATTAAAGCAGAGATAATTGCACTTGTTAATGCTTTTATAGAGGTGGCTAAAGAGTGGGGTATATCTATCCCAACAGGTGAAAAACTTAGTAATATCCCATCATACTTTACTCCTGATTATAAAGTATCAGCTTATACTATGCCTGAGGAGTTTAAGAAGTTTAAAACAATAGTGGCTAATTCTTATGTATATAACCAACTTAAACAATCTGATAATACTGATTACGATTGGACTACAAAATGTTTGAATACAATAGGAATATACTATGGTGATTTAGGAAGTAATATAACACTTACCTCAGTTCCTTCTTCTTACCAAGGAATTACAACCCCATCAGGTTTTATAAACCTAGCAACCGCAACAATATCTTCAAGTAACCCTTTAACTGTTAATGCTGAATGGTGTATTTTTCATATTGTGAAAAACAAAAAAAGCTCAACAACTGATGGTGTTACTACTTATTATAGTGTAAATGCAAATGGATATGATTTATATAACTTACCAAGAACCAATGCTCAATATATAGCAGTAAAAGGTGATTTTGATGTCAGAGGTGGGCATTACTCACACTATAATTCAATAAGCTACACACAATGTAAATACCTTCAAGCCTTTAGTGTAACAGGTAATTATATTGAAAGCACAGCAACCGATAGTAATAGTGTAGCTACTTTTCAAACTTGTTCTGTTTTATTTATAGAAGGTGGAGGAGGTTTTAGACCTTCCGCTTGTTCTCAAGCATATAATCTAAGAAGTTATCCTTGTTTATCAGGAATGAAAGTAGATAACGAGTTAATAGTTTCCTTACAATATGCAGGTATTATAGATTTTGACAAATGGGATTGGTCAACATACACAGGTGAAACAGGGTTTACTCAAGTTTATATGGCTTTATGTAAGGCAGATGGTGTTATGAACTTAGCTAAAAGTCCTTTAACTGTAACGGAACTATCTTTATTTACATCAACCTATCCGCAAAACTTGGATGTTAAAATAAACCTGCCTGATGTAAATGTTAAAATATTTAATAACTTAAATGTGTATAAGATACCGAGTGCAAATACTTGGGTATATCTGGCAGATAACGCACCAACTGTTGAGGGTAAAACTTTAACAACATCAACAACAAATAAAATATTAATGCAAAGAGCATATAGTAAACTGCAACCATCCAAAACAGTCTATGAAGTATTTATAGAGAAGGGATGGATAATAGCATGATAATAAAATTTACAGATAGATTAAAACTCCTCTTTTTACGTTGTAAGAGGGGTTTTCTTTTTAAAATAGAATGGAAGATATAATGAAATTATTAAGTGTTACATTATATGGAGACCCTGATGTTACAGTCAGAGAAGTTCTCCCTTATACTCCATTAGAAGATAAAAACCAAAAACCTTTTCTAACACAAAAGGCAGCCTCAATCAAAGTAACAGCACTGGATAAGAAAAATAATCTAATTATTTTTAATATAGCAAATGAATGTAATTATATTTATGATGGTGCAACTATTCCTTTTAAAATTGGAAAAGGTAATATGAAACTTTTAATTCCTTCATTATATCACGATATTATGTGTGAAGATAAGAGGAAGATAGGTTTTCACAGGAACTTATCCTCTTTAATCTTTAGGGAGTTACTTCTTCAATGTGGAGTAAATAAAATTGCAGCACAGTTAATGTATTTAGCCGTGGATAACTTCCAAAGATTTCAGAAGGGATGGAAGAAAAGCTAATGGAAGCTAAAAGATTAATTATATTTGGTATTGTTTTTATGGTTATTCAATTCTTACTTAGCACTCACTTGTTTGTTACTTTCTCGGAAATGACAGCTTATGCAGCAAGTAAAGCAACCGTAGAGCAAATCTTTGACCAATTAAACAGAATAGAACAGAAAGTAGATAAGTTGATTTTAGGTTATTAATATGTTTAAAGGTATTGTACTCCATTGGACAGCAGGTAATTATTCTCCTTGTGAATGGGATAAAGCCCATTATCATTACTTAATTGATAAAGATGGTAAAATTCATAAAGGAAAATATAAACCCGAGGATAACCTAGACTGCACAGATGGTAAGTATGCTGCTCATGCAGGCGGATATAATACCGGCAGAATTGGTATAGCGATTTGTTGCTATAAAGATGCCAATACTCCGCCTACTCCTGAGCAGATACAATCTATGTGCAGCTTAGCTGCTTCTACTTGCAGAGAGTTTAATATTTCTGTTGAGAATGTTAAAACTCATGCTGAATTATCTCCTAACAGGAAAATAGATATTAATCATATACCTTACTTAAAACTACACGGTATAAAAACTGTTGGAGATTATTTAAGAAACAGAATTGATGAATATATTAATATATTAGATACAATCAGGTAATTATGGATAAAGAAAGAAAATTGTATAATAAGTTTCTTGATAAACTTAATGAACTTCTGGATGACCCTGAGGTTACTGATAAGGAATTAAGAATTATCTTAAACTTTTTAGAAAATCAAAATATACAAGCTAACCCTGAAACTAATGATAATTTAAAATCTTTAATGAATAAGTTTGAAGAAGAATTACCTTTTAGTGTTGAAGAATTAGATGTTAGAAGGGGTTAATGACAAATATACGACAAGATATGCTTCTTCATCAGAAATGCCAAAAGGACTTTAAGAACTTTTTATTTGTAATGTTTAAACATCTGAACTTACCTAAACCTACACAAATACAATATGATATAGCTGATGTTCTTCAATATAAAGAAGATGGAATACTTCCTGATACTATTGTAGAAGGTTTTAGAGGAGTTGCAAAATCAACCATCACAGGTTGTTACACAGACTGGAGACTTGATAATGACCCTGAGAATTATCAGCTGCTAGAATTATCAGCTAACCAGACAGAAGCTATGAAGTTCTTAAAATTCACTCGCAGATTGCTTGATATAGTTCCTATGTTAAATTATTTGATACCTGATACAGAAAAACTTAAGCAAAGAGATAATGCTTTGCAGTTTGATGTTAAACCGGCTATTACAAGGATACAACCTTCTTGTAAAGCTTTAGGTATCTTTGGTCAGTTAACGGGGAACAGAGCTTGTGAGATTATAGCAGATGATATTGAGACTTCTCAAAACTGTGATACCTCTACAAAGAGAGAGTCTATCAGAAAAGCTGTAACAGAGTTCTCACCTATATTAAGACCTTTAAAAGGAAGGTTGTTATATCTTGGAACTCCACATACCGAGGAGTCTATTTATAATGAAGAAGCAAGAAAAGGATGCAGAGTACAAATATTTCCTGTACGTTATCCTAATGAACAGGAACTGCTAAAGTATAATGGTAACTTGGCTCAAGCCTTACAATTACGACTTGATACTAACCCTTTGTTAATAGGAACAGCCACAGACCCATTGAGGTTTGATGATGAAACTATAATGAAGGAGGAAGCTAAAGGACGTAGTAAATTTCAAATGCAATATATGTTGGATAATTCCTTATCAGACTTAGAACGTTACCCTTTGAAATGTTCTGATTTGGTGGTTATGGACTTAGATAGAGATATAGCCCCTGAGAAGGTAGCTTATGGTTCATCACCAAACTTAATCATAAAAGAATTATCTTGTTATGGTTTAGGCACTGATAAATATTTTACCAATATTCCTGTTGAGGGAATAAAGTGGTTACCTTATAACTTTAAACTGATGGCTATTGACCCGTCAGGCAGAGGTAAAGATGAACTGGCTGTTACTATTGTTGGTGTGTTGAATGGTCAGGTTTTCTTACTAAAGAACTTAGGCTTGCAGGAAGGTTATAGTGATACTAACTTGAAAAAGATAGCAGGCTTAGCAAGGGAATATAAAATAAATAAATGTGTTATAGAGTCTAACTTTGGTAGAGTTATTGCCAAAGTAAAAGCGATTGAAGTCGGTGAAACTCTCTTTGAGACAATACCGAGCTAAACCCTTTAAGGGGAAGTGTAACGACTATCCGCAAGGAGTACACCTAAGTAGGTGGAAGTGGTCGCAGTAGCATTCCATATACCTCGCTGCTGAAAATAAATATTGAAAAAATATCATATTGTTTATAAAACTATCAACTTGATTAATGATAGATTTTATATAGGAATGCACTCAACAGATAACCTAAATGATGGTTATTTAGGGAGTGGTTGGATACTGAAAGATGCTATAAAGAAATATGGCAGAGAAAATTTTAAAAGGGAAATATTATTTATATACTCAACAAGAAAAGAAGCTATGAATAAAGAAGCTGAACTTGTTAATGAAGATTTTATTAAAGATAATAAAAACTACAACTTAACCAAAGGTGGTAATGGTGTTATAGACCAATCAGGTGAAAAGAACCCAATGTGGGGTAAGATACCACATAATGCTAAGAAAGTTAAAGCAATATACAAGGATGGAACTATTATTGTTGCTGATAGTATTGAAAAATTAAGTGAACATATCCATATAGCTCGTAATAATATTAGAAATCTAATAAAGAAAGGAATAGTAGGTAAGCGAGGTTGGAAAGTGGAATGCTACTAAGAGATAGTCTCATCTGCATAGTGATATGCAGCAGTTCATAAGAGAACGACTAAGAATTAACGACCCTTAGTGAAGGTTAATGGATGGTATGTTTACTGCATTACTTACACCTGTAATGAATAAGGTCTATCCTTGTGAGATGGAAGAAGTCAGACATAATACACAAAAGGAAAAACGTATTATAGATACTCTTGAACCAATAATTAATCAACATAAACTGGTGGTGGATAAAGCTGTTGTTATGGAGGATAATAAAGCAATACAGCAATATCCCGAGGAGATACAAAAGGAATATTCTTTGTTTTATCAGATGACTCACTTAACTAAGGATAGAAATTGTTTAAGTCATGATGATAAACTGGATAGCTTAGCAATAGCAGTTGCAGCTTGCTTGGATATGTTAGCTGTGGATGTTGATAAATTAATTATGCAAAGAGAAGAAGAAGAATATGAGAGATTAATGCAAGAATTATATGGTGATGGAAGTGAAGTTATAAATAGTGGTTGGTTCGATTTATAATCACGAATGAAAATAAGAGGGTCCTATTCCTCTACCCTCTTAGCTTTCATAAAAACCATGTAAAATTAAGGCGTGTAAAATTACCTTACCCTTATAAATATACCTCCTGAACATAAACTCTTGAAAATGACCTTTCTACACGATAAGAGAATGAATGTTTTAATAGTTTATTTTAATTTAAATTTGTATAATTTCATTTACCATTTTAAAACTGAAATAAACTACTAAAGAATTTGTTTTTATTTCAAAATTAAACAAATCATCAACTCGTTTATATTGATAATAATTATCAATTTACTAGAACAATTAATTTTAAGACGGGTTAAATTACCTTGGATATATAAATATACCTCCAAAGGTTAAAGCCTCGAAATTGCTCCTTATTTACGAGAAGATATTGAATGTTTTAATAAACATCAAACTAAGTTTTTCTCATATTTCAAAATTCCCCCAAACTTCTATGATTATTTTTATAACTTTAGGTATTAGTGAAGAAGTTTGCTGATAACAAACCAAGTATCACCACCGAGCAGTTGGTGTAAAATCCTGCAACTATTCCCGAACGGTAATATTTTGGTTATTTTGTTGCCAATTTAGCCTTAATTTTACCGTACGGTAATAACCTTATAATGTAGTTATGATAATGCCTTCGCTGCACTCAGGCATCAAAATAACCTAAAAGTTATAATTTTAACCTTAAAATATAGTATTTAGGTTATAGTCTTGAAAAATTTATCACGAATTTTAGAAGACCTATATACGCAGGGAACGGAGCTGACTTTCCCCCATCGGGGTAGCTATTATATATAAATATCAAATATTCAATTTTAATCAATTAAAGTCGCTAAAATACTCACTATTACTATCTTTTGATAAAATATAACATTTTATC
>CAZJHG010000032.1:11493-15885 GCA_964545885.1 uncultured Muribaculaceae bacterium
TATTAAGGCTTACAACTGTTTATACTAAATTAATTGTAAACATTTGTAAATAAAATAACAGCTAACTGTTAATTTTAATACTTCACGGGCATTATATAAGTATAGCACATTACAAAAGATATTATAAAAGAAAGGAATATGTATGACATCATCTGAATTACTGACAATTCAAGAAGAATTGCGACAAGCTAAAATCAAGGATTTAGATTTAATTATGGGCTTAATTAAAGGTGCTACAAAAGACCTTCAAGAGGCTATAGCACTTAAGCTTGATTTAAGACCTTATCAAAAAGCGTTAAGCCGATTGGTACAAGATTACAATGCAACTGTTACTTATTATAATAGAATTGAGGTGTAAAATGTTAAAACCGTTCAAATTAAAAAAAGGTGATGTCGTATTCTATAATGAGGATTATGTATGCATTAATGGTTATTTTATGCTTCATAAAACCTTTATTACGACTGATAACCCATTAATTGAGAACTATATTAAAGAGAATATACCTTTCAAGATGGATGACTTAGGTCGTTTTACTTTTGAAAATTTACCGCCTTTAAAGTCTTTAATGTTTTATCAAGGTGATTATATAATAACTCCAACTTCATTAATTAATTATATAGATAAGGAGGCGCAACGCCTATTGATGAAAGAGGAAGTAGAAAGGCCTTTTATATTAATTAATGACCGTTATTTTAAATTTATAGAGCAATTTAATGACTTGAAACTTAAACAAGCAACTTTAGATAATCTTGCTTCAATACTAATTCTTAATAATAACGACCCAATAGGGTTAATACAGCCTATTAATAATCGTGTATATCCATTAAAGGATATAAAAGTTAAATATTAATTTATTAAATTTAGTATCACACAACAGCCGACAGCCTCTAGCAGGTTAGCTTGGCTATGCAAAAGAAAGGATAACTATGAAAAACTCTGATGTAATAAATAATTTCTTAAACGGACAATATCAAGGTTCTTGCGGTAATTTATCATTTAGGGATGGTAAATTATATTCATATAGTACATGTATAGCGAAATTTACTAAAACACTTAATACTAATACTAAAATATTAATCATTAGCTCAAATACGTTTTCAAAAACAACAGCAAAACATTTAGCTGCATTAAACTTTCAAACCTGTTTACCTTGTTTATTTATACATAATTGGAGGGGCGAACTAGACTTTAATTATCTTGAAGCGATAAAACACTCATACAAAGAATTAACGCTCCTTAGCGCACAGTTAAATAAGAAAAAAGTCTGTGAAGCTTTTATATTTGAATATGAGAATATAATTAGTTTATTAGCTCTTTTGTTAACCAATGAGGAAAGAGCCAGACTAGAAACACTTATACGAGAGTTTAGCGCAACTTATTATCAAATAAAATATAACATTGATGAGTATATAAAATCTAAGAGATTACAATTAGCTCAAAAGAATAAACCTTTAAAAGCAAAGAAAAAAGAACTTATAGCTAATGGCTCCCTTCTTGATAGAGAAGTTTATAAAACCTTAACAAAAGCTGAAAAGAACTATCTAACAGGGAATGATAAGTATCAATTAATATTTAAAGCTAAAACACAAGACAGATTTATAACATCAGAAGGTTATATAGTTGATAAGAAAGAAGTAGTACGTATTCTAAAGCTTTATCTTAATAAAGCTATTAATAGATTTGAAGTAGTTACTTGCTATACACCAAACTTATCTCAAGCTGCTTATTCAATATATTATACAACTAAAAAGGAACTACAAGTTGGTTGTCATCATATTCCCTCTTTTGTAATTAAAGCCTTAATAAAAGATTTAAAGTTAGACAAAGTACAGGAAGTTGTGTAACATGCTCGTAGATGAATTAAATAATATATTTAATCTATTTTATATCGACAGCCCCTCTTATAATAATATTTTAAGCAATATTAAAGAACTAGAAGAATTATTTAAGAAAAAATCGTTAATAAAATTCAAGCAAAAAGACATTGAAAAGTATTTTACATTATTAAAGAGAAAAAATAATAGCAATACTACTATCAATGGTAAATTAGTTTTTCTCTCTAAAGCTCTGAAATATTATAAAAACCCTTTAGTTATTCCTTATCAAAAAGTAAAAAATAAAGAAAAACAAATAATAACAGAAACACAATTTAAATACTTGTTAGATGTTTATCAAGAGAACCAAGAGATGATACAATTCTTGAACCTTGCTTATTATACAGGTTTAAGGGCTAATGAAATTTTAAATATACGACGGCAACATATTGTAAATGAGGCTGATACATATTATCTAAACTTATACAACACTAAAAATCATAAAGATAATTTCATCCCTTTAAGTACACGGCTGACAACCATCCTAGTAAATTTTAAAGAGTTTACACTTAATTATAAACAAGTATATTACAACTTGAAAAAGTATAGAGTAACAGCACATCAGTTTAGACATACATTTATAACTAAATGCTATGAGAAAGGTCTTGATACTTTTTCAATAATGAAACTCACTAATCAAACTAGTCTAAGTGTACATCAAAGATATAACCATATTAGTAACAAAAGATTAAAAGAATTGATAGAGGTAATTTAGATGATGATAACTTTAGAAGATATTTTAAAACATTATAAGTTTATAGCTAAGAGTAAACCCGCTTTTAGACTATATCCTAAATTGGTTGATGATATTCCGGAATATACTACCAAAGCAGGCGCTAGAGCTTATCATCAATTAACTAGCCTATTATATGATATAGGAAGACTAACAAATGAAGATGTTAATCATATTATAGAAGTATTAGATTATATAGTACAGGAAAGGTATTAAACATGAATATTGAAGAAGTAATATGCCCTTATTGTAAATATATCTCTGATTATTCCAACTTCCCTGATTTATTTTATGAGCAAGAAGGTCAGGATTTATATTTAAAACAACAATATCAAAGCTTAATTGAATTACAACAATTAGGATATAACATAGTTACCTGTGGAAACTGTGGACAAGTTTTTATAATAAAGGAAGGTTTTTAATAATGAATAGAGAAACTAAAATTAAAGAATTAAGGATATATGCTCAGTATGTGAAAGATTTATATAAAAATGCCAAATATAACTGGTTACTAGAGCAAGCAAAGCGCAGAGAAGTAGAGCTCGAAGTAGAGAAGTTAACACAACAGAATTATCAATTAAAAGCAGATATAAACACTTTAAAAAGAATATTTAAGGAGGCTTAAAATGAATTGCCCTAAACTATATGAAGAAGTTAATTGGGAAAGAATAGCTTATTACTTAGATACTTGTGAAGAAACTTGTAAGTATTATTTTACTTGTGATACAGTTGCTCTTTTACAGGATAAATTAAAAGAATTAGAAACAAAGGAAGGATGAATAAATATGCCAATAAGCTTAACCAAATTTCAAATTATAATAATATTAGAAGCATTAAGTTTTTATTTATCTAATAAAGATAAGCTCTCTAATAAACAACTATCAGCTAAGAGGTTATTATCAAATAATAAAACCTTAGTAAAACTATTAAAAGATACTCTAAATAAAATAGATTTTAAATTGATAATAGAGTTAGAATAATAAAAGGAGGAAACCCAAGCAATGATTATAACAAAGAAGATTGATAGACGTAGATTAGCAAAAGCACTAAATAGTATGTATTACTACGTGGTTACTTTAATTGTAGATAGTGAAACACACGAAATCACAATTGTTGATGATGAGAGTAGTATTAGGTTAAAGACAGAAAACTAACAGGTCGTACGAACAACTTTTGCATATTACAGACATATTGATAAGGCTATGTTCCAGTTTCTACGAGGAACGATAACCGAAATAAACAGCTCCTAAACCAATAATAACAAAGGTAACAACCTAAAAAATTTTAATTCCCTATATATATATATATATTATAATATATATTATCTTATTTATTATATATTATATTATATATTATTAATAATATTATTAGTTATTAATATTATTTAATTAAAATATTAATAATAAATAAATAATTATTAGTTATTGATATTATTTATTTGTTAGTTATTAATTGGTTAAAGTGTAGTTTGTTATCTTCCGCAGTCATTGGCGGCTCCATTATCTATTACAAGTATAGAAAATTTTAAAATAACATTCAAGTATTTATAATTTTAATAAAATATAAAAAATAACTAAAAACATTAATATTATTGATTGTTAGATTATTGAGTATTGTTAAAATTGTTACAAAGGTTCATGAAGTTTTCTTAATAATAACCTACTTCAAATAAATTTTAAATTAAAATAAATAATAAAATAAATAAATTTAAAATTTTTTTAAAATTAAAATTTATTGTTATAAACATAAATACCTCCTATCCCTCTTAATCTCTTTTCGCTCGT
>CAZJHG010000033.1:0-15810 GCA_964545885.1 uncultured Muribaculaceae bacterium
CTGGTGAAGGTAAATTATTTTATGAAGTTAAACCTTTTGATGAACTAATAAAAGTAGTAAAAGATATTAAAAGAATTGATGTAAGCAAATTGGAAGGATTACCAGAATGGTTTGATGATTTATTGCATCAATATCAACATTTAACAGGATATTCAGATACAAGAATTAATAAATTATGTACTTTATTAAATAGACAAATAAATAAGTTAAAAAGATTAGTAGATAATTATTAATATTATGTAAATATTAGTTATACAGGAACAGGAACAAAAAGAAAACTGGGTGGCTAAGTAATTAGTATAATTTAGTAAATAAAAAAGTTTAATCGGTGTGATTAAACTTTTTGTTTGATTAGGATTTTATCTAGGAGATGTAATAAACCTGGTAATATGAATATTGTTATTAATAAAGAGATAAGTGTTCCAATACCAAGGAATAAACCAATAGTTGATATAACTGATGATTTAGAAATAAATCCAATTAAGAAGCCAGCTATTAGTAATATTAAACCACTAGTTATGACAGCTGGAAGTGAATCATTTAAAGCATTAATGATAGCTTCGGTTTTATCTTGTTTAGTACGTAATTGTTTGTATCTTGATGCTATTACTATTGCATAGTCGATTGTTGCTCCCATTTGGATAGCAGATACTACAATGTATGACATAAAGAATATTTCTTTACCTAGTAATGTTATTATAGCGAAGTTTATTAGAATACTTCCTTCAATAGCTAGAACTAATAGTAAAGTAATAGGTAATGATTTAAAAGTAAATAGTAAGATTATTATAATAAATAATACTGTTACAAAAGTTATTATTAAATTATCATGTGTAAACGAATCTTTTAAATCAATAGCATTGATACTATTTCCTACTAACATAACATCATTATAATATTCATTAGATGTTTTTCTTATTTTAGATATTGTTTCGTAGGTTGTCTCATCTTCGATAGGTAAGTTTAAATTAATAATTATTCTACTATAGTTAGTACTTTCTAGTAATGAAGATGATTCATTTAATTCTGTTATATAGTAGTTTATTTGAGTACTAATATTTTCTGGTAATGGTAGAGTTTCTTTATTAGAATCTAAGAAATATATCCAGTTAATTATAGATACTTTATAGTTATTTATATCTGATAGTTTGTCTAATTCATTATTAGATTGAGCATATAACTTGTATAGATTTAGAGTAGTTTTATTGTCTATGTTAAATAGTTGAGATAATTCTAAGTAGTTTATTTCTGTTCCTAAATAGATGTTGTCAGCTATGTTAGTTGAACCTAGACTTGTTATAGAAGTTATATTATCTATTTTAGATAGTTCTTTTGTTAATTCTAATTCTTTTGTATAGTCTTTTTCAGTATTTTTAAATAGAATAACTAGAGTATTATTTGAACCAAATACTTCTTCAATATTTTTAAGACTTTGACCATTTTCACTTTGTGATATTGATTTAGTTGATGTAGTATCGTATACATAGTTGTATTTTGGTATCATGAATAGTGATAAAATGATTAATAGAGCAAATAAAGGTAGAAGTATTTTTCTTGTTTTAAAGATTGTATCACTTATTTTAGAACCTTTTTGTTCTTTGTCTTTCTTTTTAAATTTTATAATATATTTATGGAATATTGATAGTAGACTTGGCATTACTAATATTACAGTTATGAAACTACAAAGTATTCCTTTAGATAATACTATACCAATATCTCCACCGATACGTAGTTGCATAAATACTAAAGCAAGTAGACCTGAAATTGTAGTTAAGCTACTAGCAAATATTTCTTGAATTGATTTAGAAACTGTTTTTTTAATAGCTAGTAGGGTGTCATCAGTATCATTTATTTCTTTCATATATTGGTTCATAAATATGATAACGTAATCGATAGATAAAGCTAGTTGTAGGATTACAGCGATAGCTTCTGTTATGTATGATATTTCTCCTAGGATGAAGTTAGAACCCATATTTATTAAGATTGATATACCAAATATAATGAATGCTATTACTGGTTCAAAGTATGTCTTTGATGTTACTAATAGAATGATAATGATTACTATTACTGCGATAAGTAGGACAATATCGATACCATCAGTTGGATCTTCAAATTCTTCAGAATAGATATTGTATGTTGAGTCTTTTACAAGATTTTCAATATTTTCTTTAGTCTTATTTAATTCATCATCGCTTGTTTCTTCTAGTTCGATAGAGAATAGAGCATTATTGTCTTTGTAGTAGTTTTCATTATCTTCAAATGTAATATTTTCTATATGTTCTATTTTAGATAATTCTTCTTTTAGATTTTGGGCTTCAGTAGTTGAGATATCACTAACCATTAATTTGATGTTTGTAAGATTACCAAATTCTTCTTCCATAAGGTCTAAACCTTGTTTTGTTTCAGTACTATCTGGTAGGTAACTTACGATACTGTCATTTATTTTTACTTTGTCTATGTTAAATGTACAAAAGATGGTAAGTATTAGGAATAGTCCTAGTAGTATATATCTTTTGTCTGTTATAAAGTCTCCTAGTGTTATTATAAATCCTTTCTTTTCTTTTTTCTTTTCCATAATTCCTCCTTCTTTGTGCTTTTTGATGCACTAAGAAAGTATATTATTTTTTAATATTTTTATTAACTACTTTTTTGAACTAAAGTAGAAAATTATACTATGATAGAAAATGGTATGATATAATTAAAATTAATTAAAGAGGAGATATTATGGAAAAGAAACTTAAGGAATATAAGACAAAGACTTTACTTATTAATGCATTTATTGATTTATTAGAAGAGATGGATTTTTATGATATTAAGGTTACTCATATATGTGAGAAAGCTATGGTACATAAAACAACTTTTTATAATCATTTTGAAGATAAGTATGACTTATTAAATTATATTATTCAGAAGTTACATAGTGAAATTAAGACACAAGCTGTTACTGATAAGGGAGTTATTGACTATTATTTAAGTATAGCTAGGTTATATATAGAGAAATTTAAGGAAAGACCTAAGTTAATAAATACTTTAACTAATATAAGTAGTGATGGAGTAAGTTCACATATATTGTATGAAACTTATACTAAAGATGTTGAAGAAAAGATTTCTGAAACTAATATAGAGATACCTGTTAAGTATGTAGCTAATTTTTATGTTAGTGCTGTTTTTTCGTTACTTAATGAATGGTTTAGATCTGGGATGAAAGAAGATGAAGAAACAATTATTAAGTATATAGATTTTTTGATTAGAAGTGAAAAATAGATTAGAAGTATATCTTGGTAATTAATGGAAATAATATAAATAATGGGTGAATATTATGAATAAATATTTAGTATTGTTTATATGTTTTTTGTTAAGTTTAATGTTTGTGTTGTATGAAGATAATAGTGGTGTAAGAGAGAGTTTTGATTACCAAGATAGTTTATATGTATTTAATGATATAACTGATAATAGTGTAGTTAATAATCCTGATACTAGGGATATTAATATATATTATTATTTTGTTGTATTGGTTTATAGTATGTTTATTATAATAAGTTTGATTTATGATATGAAGAGATTAAATAAGTATGTAAATTAAATATGATAATGTATTGACACTTAGTAGAGTAAAACGGGAGAATAGTAATGGATAATAGGATGTGTTTTTATGAGTAGATTATTTACTATTTTGTCTTATTTATTTCTTTTAGAAGAAGTAGAAAATAGGGTTTCTAATGATGGGGTTTCTTTTATAGTTATAATGTTATTACTGGTTTTTATTGCTATTGCTATTTTTATTATTGCTAGTAAATCTGATGATGATTAGAAGATAAGATTAACTTATCTTTTTTAGTGTCTAGTTAACGTGTTAGGACTAAGATAAAAAAGTTATATATGGTATAATTAGATTAAGGAGAATTGTATAAATGAATGTAGTTAATGTATTAGAAAGAATTGAAGAAAATGGATTTGAAGCTTATATAGTGGGTGGTTATGTAAGAGACTATTTACTAGGTATAGAATCTGGAGATATAGATATATGTACTAATGCTAGAGTAAAAGAATTACTTGATATATTTAGTGATATTAATGTTACTAGTAATGAATATGGAGCTGTAAAAATAATTACTAATAAATTAAGAATTGATATTACTACTTATAGAAGAGATTTAAGATATAATGGAGATAGAAGAAAAGTTGAAATTGAGTATGTAGATAACTTAATAGATGATATTAATAGAAGAGATTTTACTATGAATACTTTATGTATGAATAAAGATAAAAATATTATCGATATATTGGGTGGACAAGAAGATATTGAAAAACAAATAATTAGATGCGTTGGTAATATTGATGATAGAATTAATGAAGATCCTCTTAGAATGTTAAGAGCAGTAAGATTCGCTACTACACTTGGTTTTACAATAGAAGAAGAACTTTATAGAAAATTAAGAGAAAATGCTAGTTTAATAAGTCAGTTGTCTAGAGAAAGAATAAAAGAAGAATTAACTAAAATATTAGTTAGTAAAAATGCAATTATTGGTCTTAATATGTTAAAAGATTTAGGTTTTCTACCATATATAGGTATTGATTATAAAGATAATATAGTTCAGGTTGCAGATATATGTGGTATGTATAGTCAACTTGAAATATTAGAAGAATTACCTTTTTCTAAAGGAGAAAAAGAAAATATAAAAATAATTAAAAATATATTAAAATATGGTATTATAGATGATAATGTATTATTTAGTTATGGACTTTATTTATCTATGGTAGCTGGAGATATTTTGGGTATAGATAAAGATATTATTGCTGATATTGATAAAAATTTGGTTATTAGGAGAATTAAAGATATTGAGATTAGTAGTAATGAGATATGTGAAATACTTAAATGTAAACCTGGTAAAGTTATTAGTGAAGTTTATGATGAATTGAAGAATGTTATATTAAGAAGAGAATTAGTTAATAGTAATGATTCTATTAGAGAATATATATTTAATAATAGAAGGATGTGGTTAGATGAAGGAGCAGTTATACAAGGTATTGACTTCTAAGAAGTTAGTAATTAGTGATTATTTGATTAAGGTATCGTTAGATAATAATCTTAGTTTGAATGAGTTTTTAGTACTAGTTTATTTTGATAATAGTTTTAGTAGTAATTTTGATATTGAGTTACTTAGTAATACTTTAGGAATTGATCTTAATAGTGCTATGGAGGCTTTTAATAGTTTGATGGTTAAGGGATTAGTTTCTTTAGAAAGTGTTAAGGATTTAGAGAATCGACTTAATGAGGTTGTTAAACTTGATGGAGTTTATGCTTCGGTAATTGAAAAAACTATGGTTGAAGCTAAGGATGAAGTTAAGGAAGATATTTTTAAGGTGTTTGAAAGAGAGTTAGGTAGGACTATGTCTTCTATGGAACTTGAACTTATTAATGGGTGGCTTATTAGTGGAACACCTGAGGAACTTGTTTTAGGAGCTCTTAGAGAAGCCGTTTATAATGGTGTGACTAATTTTAGGTATATAGATAAAATCATTTATGAATGGGAACGTAAAGGGTTTAAAACGATGGATGATGTTAATAATCATATTAAATATAGAAGAAGTGAAAAAAGTAAGGATAAAGTAGTTTCTAAGAAAGAACAAGAAATACTGGATTATGATTGGTTAGATGGATGATGAATATAGGGGATTTTAATAAAAAATTGGATATTATGATACCTGATGCTAGGTGTGAACTTGAGTATAGTAAAGATTATGAGTTACTTATTGCTACTGTTTTATCTGCACAATGTACTGATAAAAGAGTTAATGCTGTTACTAAGGAATTATTTAAGTACTATGATTTAGATGGATTAGCTAAGGCAGATAAAAGCGATATAGAGAGAATAATTAGAAGTTGTGGTTCATATACTAAGAAAGCTGGTTATATTATTGATATATCTAAGTCTTTGATTAGTAATTATAATGGTGTAGTTCCTAATGATAGAGATTACTTAGAAAGTTTACCTGGAGTAGGTAGAAAAACTACTAATGTTGTTTTATCTAATTTATTTGATGTTCCTACTATTGCAGTTGATACTCATGTAGAAAGGGTTAGTAAAAGGCTTAAAATTGCTAAGAAAAATGATTCAGTATTAACTGTTGAGAAGAAGTTAATGAAGATAATACCTAAAGAGTTATGGAGTAGAACTCATCATCAGTTAGTATTATTTGGAAGATATATTTGTAAAGCAAGAGGTCCTGAGTGTAGTAAATGTGCTTTTTATGATGATTGTTTAAGTAAAGAAAAAAAGAAACTGTAGAGTTTCTTTTTTAGTGGAGTTATGGTCTTTTAACCATTGTTTTTTGGATTACTTCTATTTCACGTGCTACTTTGAATATTTCATTACCAAATTTTACTGTACTAGGATAAAATGAGACAAAATCTTCATTTTTGATACTTTCTTTATCTTTTATATTTTGATTATTAAATAGATATTCATTATCTGGAGTAATTATTGTACCTGCTTCGCCATCGTAGTCATGTATTTTACCGATTTTTTTAATATTATTATATTCCATTTGTAAAACCTCCTATTTGTGTTTTTTGTATTTTAATAGCACTTAATTTTGAAATTGCTTCATTTGATTCTTTGATGGAATGTTCATTTTGTACTGCTATATCGTATGTTAGATTACCATTTATGTCTAAAGCTACGTACCAGTCTTGACCTATTATAACATGTATAAATTTTGTTTCTAGTGTTTCATAGTCAAAATCTAGTGATTTATAATATTGTGGGTTGTCTTTGTTGGCTAGGCATTCTTTTATAGCTGTTATTCTTTGGATTAATACGTTAATATTTTCAGTTATTTGTTCACCAATGTATTCTTTTGCTGGTATTCTTACTGGTTCGTATATTGGTTGGTTATTGCCATCTAGTTTTAATGGTACTGCTAAGCCATTTTCTCCTGTAGTGGCAAGTACGACTGCATTAGAAGATACATCTTTGTAGCCTGTATATACATCTTTACCGATATTGGATTCTGATAATAATTGTGTGTCATATAATGATAGTGCATAGTATGGAGATGCTACGACGTTTTCAATAGGCATAGTACTATCTTTACTTCTTTTTATTAGTTCTTCACAAGCTGCTTTACAAGCTGCAATAACGTCTTCGGTTGTATATTTATAATTTGTACTATATCTTAGTTGGTTTAGGAAGACTGTGTTACCATTTCTAAATCCTGATACACGAGAAACATATTCATTTGTTTCTGGATCAGTAAAGACAATATGAAAACCACGTGGGTCAGTGTTACAGAATTCAAATAGAGAATCGGCGTGGCCATAAGCTCGCATACAGGCACCAGTTCTTTCACCATGTGTTAAATTTCGAGAGTCGGCTCTATTACCAACTGCTACTCTTAATTTTGTTTTCTGTTC
The DNA here is from genome assembly GCA_964545885.1 of uncultured Muribaculaceae bacterium. Lineage (GTDB taxonomy): Bacteria > Bacillota_I > Bacilli_A > RF39 > UBA660 > Coprovivens. The sequence continues at coordinate 7,418 of CAZJHG010000033.1, forward strand.
TTGATTTGTTTCATAATCATAGATAAATGAAGGGATAGTTATTTTATCAAATTCCATCATTTTTAATTGCATTTCAGAAGTTTTTTGTAATCTTTCTTCGGCGTTTCTATGTGCTGAATTTGGTTGATCATTTCTTTTTACAAAATCAAAGTCTTCTATACCTAATATTAATTTGTAGTAATTGGCAATAGAAGAGTAAATAGTACTATATTTTAATATTTTATATGCTGTTATATTTATATTAATAGGTTCAGATTCTTTAATTTTTATATAATTATCTATTTCTTCTTTTGTTTTACCTTCTTTTTTCATTTCTTCAACTAATATATCTATTAATTTTTTTCTTTCTCTTAAGATTGTCTTCTTTTCATTATCATAAATCTTACTGAAAGCATTTATGAAGTTAAAGATGTTTATTGTGTCTTCACCAAGAGATAGTTTTTTTATTGTTGGTTCAAATAAGTCTCCCCATTCTAGAAATCTATATTTGTTTAATATAGCAATTAATGCATTGAATTTTTCATTGTCTTTAGTTAATGTTTCAAATACGTCAATATTTAAATTACCAAACATTTCTGTAGCTTTTTTTCTAGTTGGATATATAGGTATCTTTTTTACTAGTTTAGTAAATTCTGGTTCATTGAGTAAGCTCTCATATTTTTTTGGAAGATTAGGAAATTTTTTTGGTTCTTCTTCATCATACCAGTTCCATACACTTCTTTTTTTTGTTTGTTTATCATTTTCATTTAGTTTGTCGAAATGATTTAATATAATAGATTTTAAATGTGGGATATTTCTTTTTATTTGAGGTAGTTCTTCTTCAGTATAATTATTTGTCTTACCACATAAGAAATATATTGTTTTAATATCTAATTCTGTAGTGTTTTCGGTATTGATTATTATTCTTAGTAATTTTTCTGGATGTTTTTTTGATAAGTAATTAAATAGGGCGTTATATAATGATTTTGTTTCTAATTCATATTTTAAATTTGTGTCTTTATATATATCTTGTGTGCTTCTATATTCATTTCTTTTTTGAATAATTAAGTTATTAGCTATTTTATTAAATATAGGGGCGTAGATATTTTGATTATTTGATAATTCTTGAATTAATATTCTTAAGAAGTCTTCTTTGTTTGATTTATAAGTATTTAGTAATAATTCATTATTAGTTGCTTCTATAGATGATTCTAAGTTAGAAGGTATATAGTTAATTAAGATGTTTATTATTTCTTGTAGTTCTTCTTCAGTAATACCTCTTTGTATTATTTCTAATGTATTAGTATAGAAGTTTATTATATGAGGATTTTCTATGTTAAAGTAGTTTTGTCTAAATGAATCATTTATTGAAGTTATTATTCCTTCATAAAGTTTTCTTTCTTTAAATACTTCAGTAATTTTTTTGGCTATATTTGAATCTGCTTGTAATATTTTTTGAAAGTTTTCAGTTTCTAATAATAGTAATAATTCTAATCCATAGAATTCTTCTAATATATTATAAGATTCTTGATTATATTCTTTATGTTTTTCAAATAAATTTGTTTTTATTATTGTATATAGTTCTGGTGTTATTAGTGTTAAATCTTGATTATGGACAATAAATGTAATAACTTTATCTATACTGTGGTGTTTAAGGTAAGCATTTAGAAGTTCGACATCTAAATAGTTAATGTTAAATTCTAGCCATTGGCTTTCATCTTGTTCTAAACTTTCTTTTACATATTCTTTTATTTCGGGGATTTCTTTTATTAAGTTTATGATATAGTTATTTGTTGCTAAATGCTTTTTTTCATATAGAATTTTTAATGTAGCTTCTTTATATTTATTGTCATTTAAAAATAATTTTATATTTTGAATGTGATTTTCAATACATGAAATATATGTTTGTATTACATAATTTACAAATATCGGATTGTCTATTAATTCAATGTATGCTTCTAAATTATGCTGTGGTGAAAAGTTATTAAGTTTTCCATTTTCAATTAATTTTATTATAGTATCCAGTACTTTTTGTTTTATTTCTGGAGAGTCTTGTTCTAGAATTAACATTTTATTTATTACTGAACTTAATATAGTAGAATCATTTAGGTAATTTGAATTTATTACTTCTAATATTTTTTCTGTATATTCAGTATGTGAGATTAATAAATCTAGAAAATGTGTTTTATTATCTTCAGTTTTACAATCAAAGAATTTATAAGTTAAACTTTTATTAAGCCAAAGTTCTATTACTTTTCTTTCTATGCTATCTTTTGGTGAAAGATTTAATAATTTAAATAATATAACGTATGTTTCTTTATCATCACTAAATGTTATGTTTTCGTATTCATATATTTTTTTACTTACTGTGAAAGATGCTGCTTTATGGATAAGTTTTAAATCTATTTTTATGTTTTTATTCTGACATTCTTTTATAAATTCAATAAAGTGATGTGGTGGGGTTCCATTTACTAGGAATAAGTCAGGATTAGATACTAGTGCTTCTAAATTACTATATGTTGCTTTTTGAGCTACTTCTGGTTCAAAGTATTGTGTTAAGAATAATGGTATATCTTTTTGAGTTTTTAGATATTCTTGAAGACAGTTAAAGAATATTATTGATTGTTTATTTATGTTAGTTTTATTTTCTTGATTATTTTTTAAAGTATTATATATATCAGAAGAAATACCGCTAAAGTAACTTAATATTTCAGTAGATTTATCTATTTTAGAAAATAATGCATAACATATTTTTTTTACTTCTTCAGGATTTTCTATTTTTAGTAGAGTAGGCATTAGTACTGGTAATTCACTAATGGTTATTGTATCTGTTTGATTTATTATTTCTAGTAAGTATTTATTATTTGTCATTTTAGCAGCAGGTAAGATATTTAGTTTTTGTGTTATATTTAGATTTAATGGATTATTTTGATCACATACTATGTCAACTAGTGTTTGAGTAATTGGTCCTTGCCAATATGTTAAGTAATTATTGTATGTGTTTGATTTTAATTCCTTTAATCTTTGTAATATGCAATCAAATACTTTTTCTTGTTGTTCAAAGTTACTTAGAGGAATGTTTGTTGGAGTTAGTTCTTTTGTATCGAGTAGAGGGATTAGGGCAAGCCAGACGTTTTCTGGATAATTTACTTTATAATTTATATTTTTTGGTATTGTTGTGAATGTAATGTTTGCATTTGCTAGTAATTCGTATCTTGTTGGGTTTAGACAATATTCTCGCTCTCCGTTGTACTCATGGGATATTAAATGATGTATTATTTTATCTAAAGATATTTTGGACGTAAAATAATTAAAGAATTTTTGATTGTCCATTATTTCAGTTTTTATTTCCGGATAGTAACGAGAATCTAAATAATAATTTTCAATTATTTCTTCTATATAACTTTGATTGTGATCTAAATTATAAATTAAGGCATCTATTAATTCGTCTTTATAACCATTTATAAGATTTATTAGTGTGTCATTTTTATATCTTATTATATCTTTTATATTATCTACTGAACTATATTTTATTATTGCTATTGCTAAATCTGGATAGTTGGAACTTCGAGATGATATTTCATATTTGTCAGCAAGTTCAGGGTTTCTTGCTATTTCTTCGATTATTAGCTGTCTTGTTTCATTATTTTTAAAGCATTCATCATTTAGATAAATGTATCCTGCTGAACTTCTTAGTTTGTGTTTTATTATTCTTAAGTCTTGTTCGTAATATTTTTTAAATTCATAATGTAGATCATCATAGTTAATTATTTCGTCTTCTAAAGCTTGAAAGATTATTTCAGCTTCTTCTTTGTTTTCAGGGTGTACACCATATAAAGCGGCTTTTAGTTGATTTGTTTCTAGACATTTTTTTAGAATATTAGGATTTATTGTGAATATACAATTGTATTTATTTCTATCTAGAGCATCTAGTAATAATACTTCGAATTCTTCGGGAGGTTGTTCCATATAGATGGAGCCATATTTTTTTTCAAGTTTGTTATCTATAATATTTTTTATTATATCAATATTTTCAATTTTTTCTTTTTTTATATCAATGGTAGGAATTTTATTTAGAACATAATTGATATTTTTTTGGATATAGTTAATAACTACTTCGGCAGTTTTTTCATCAAATTCTTCTTTTATTTTATTTTCGCTTATATAAAAGAATTCAATGTATGCGTCTGGTTGTTGTTCTTTAATCATATCGAGAATTATTGTTATGTAATCTGCACTAAGTAGTTCTGTTATTTCGTAGGCATTTTCTAAATCAAATTGGTGGCCTTCTTTTACTTTAAGTAAAAATAAAGTTTTTAATTCAGTATTATTTGCAATATTTTCGAAGTCTTGTTCAGTTAGTTCAAATAATCTATTTTGATTTAATTTTTCTACTATATTTTCCATATTATCACCAATTATAGTGTATCATAGTGGAATTTTTTTTAAAAGTTATTTTATAAATAATTGAATGTTTGAACATAATAAAAGAATGACGTGTGTCATTCTTCTACTTTTTAGTTATTGAGCTAGTTCTGCATCAATTATAGGTGGTGTTTCAGTTCCGTTATTTGGGTCGTTTGGTATGTCTGGTGTTGAAGGAACTGAACCTGATGTAACGTCGGCTTTTATTGTTATACCTGAACTAGCATTTGATTTGAAGATACTATATGCACTTTTTATTTTAAATGTGTAAGTTCCTGATGTAGTTGCATTGTATACGTAGTAGGTGTCTGTTGTAAATCCAAGTAATTGTTCGCCAGTTTCTGTTACTAAGTATATTTGATAACCTAAAGTTCCAATTTCTTCTGAGTTATAAGTTAAACGTTTATTTAAATAAGTTGAAGCAAATTGTCCATAATTTTCGCTAAAATAGCTTTGTAGATATGATTCTTTTATTGCATTTGGAGTGTTTATTCCGCCCCAACTAAGATTGATTTGTGTACCACTAACTTCGGCACTACCAGCAGTTGGATTAGACAGTTGGCTAAATCTATCTGATACCTCACTTGGTTCTGTACCTTTTTTAAATAGTTCTGTAGATACTAGACTTGATGGGGTGTATTCAGAGGGAAGTTGCGCTGGAAATGTTTCCTTTTCGTATTGTGCTGAAATTATTCCACTGGGTTTTTTGAATTTTGAATTTGTTTTATATATATTATTTGCTAATAGGGCAGATATTTTCTTTCTTTCGATTGCAGCTGCTATTGCATTGGTATATGATTTACTTCCTAATTGGTCAACACCATACCAGAATGATATTACGTAATCAGGAGAGTAAGTTATTACCCAGTTATCCATTGAAGCACTATCTGGTACTCCATAGTATGATAAGGCTTTTGAATCGTATGTTGATGTACCAGTTTTTGATGCAACTTCTGTTCCTTTTACGTTGATACTACCACCAACATCTTGTTTAGTAGCTGTTATAAGCATATCTGTTATCATATAAGCTGTTTCTTCACTCATAACTTGTGTTTTTTCATATTTGTGTTCATATACTTCGTCAGTTTCTCTAAAGATAACTTTTGTAAATGAGTAAGCATCAATATAATATCCACCTCTTGCAAATGCACCATATGCTTCGGCCATCTGTTCTGGACTTACTTCTAGTCCACCACCAATTGCGTATGATTCATAAATATTACAATCTGTAGGATTACCTGATTTATCATATTTACACCAATCTATTCCTAGACCTTTAGCAAATTCGGCTATTTTTGTTTTATTTACAGCTTGGAATGCTTGTACTGCTGGGATATTTCTTGATTGAACAAGAGCTTGGCGCATTGTCATAGCACCTTTATAACTATTGTCAGAGTTTGTAAGTTCTTGTCCATTTGAGTATGTCATTTTATTATCGTAGAATAGTGTGCCGGTATTACCGTTATTATATTCTAAGTATGGACCATAAGCGAATATTGGTTTTGCTGTTGAACCAGGTTGAGTTTTCATATCAGTAGCTCTGTTGTAACCTTTTTGAACTGTTTGATTACGTCCACCATTAACTCCTCTTATAGAACCATCATTAACATCTGTGATAATTGCACCTATTTGAATATTGTCTTGGTAGTCGTTATATTTATATGTTTTCCATTTATATCCTAATTCACCACTATTTAAGGCGTTAAGTGTATCTTGAATAGATGTATCCATTGTTGTATATATTTCCATTGGAGTAGAGTATGGGTCAACTCCTAATTCATCATATATATCGTCACATACTACATCAATGAATGATTGGTATTTATTTAGAGAACTTGCAGTTGGTTCGATAATCAAAGATTCAACACTTATTGATTTTGCATCTTCTGCTTGTTCTTCAGTTATATAGCCATGTCTTACCATTAGATTTAGTACTATGTCTCTTCTTTGAGATGCAAGTTCTGTACTATAAAATGGATTGTAACTAGATGGAGCATTGAATATTCCGGCTAGTAGTGCAGCTTCTGCTAATGATAAGTCTTTTACTGATTTACCAAAATATTTTTGTGAAGCTTGTTCAACGCCGAAAGTTCCTTGTCCTAAGAAAGGAGCATTAACATAAAATTCTAGAATTTCTTCTTTTGTATAATTTTTTTCTATTAAGAAGACACTTATGTAAATGTCTTGGAATTTACGAATAATTCCAGCGATACCACTTGATGCTATGGTACCATCTTCAGATACTGAGAAAGTATTTTTTGTAACTTGCATTGTTAAGGTAGAGGCACCACCAGCACCACTTTGGCCTGCAACTTGACCTAAAGCAGCTTTGATGAAACGCACTATATCAAACCCATTGTGTTGGAAGTATCTTGAGTCTTCTGTGGCTACTATTGCGTCAATTAATACTTGAGGTAAATCATCATAGTATACTAACTCTCTTTGTTCTCTACCAACACGAGCAAATTCATTTCCGTCTTTATCATAAAATATAGTAGCTTCTGTATTATATAGTTTGTCTGTTTCAAAGGTTGGAGAAGTTATTACAATGTAACCACAGAATATCATAACGCATATCATAACTATAATGCCGAGAGCCATAATAGTAGATAAAACGATATTTAATATTTTTCCACTATTTTTTTTCTTCTTTTTCTTGGTTGTTTCTTGATTATTTTGTTTTACTAGTGTTATTGTTTTATTTTTTTTCTTTTGAGTTGTATTAGTCTTTGGAGTATTTTCTTTCTTTTTATTGTCAACTTTTTTGGTTACTATTAATGAATTTTTATTTTTCTGGGTTGGTTTCTTAGTATTATTTTTAGTAGAATTTGTTTTTTTTATTTCCATTATTATTCTCCTTTAAAATATATTTTATCAACTACTTTAAGATAGTCTAGTTGAGGCTGATAACTTTCTTTTATTAGATAAGCATTATTTTCGATGTAACTGTAACTAATGGATTTACGTTCATTGTTATCTATATATTGTATGTAATCTTCACCAGTAAGAAGGTATACTAATCCGTTCATTCTTATTATTAAGAAGACTATACCACCATGCTTAATAACGTCTCTGATTTGTTTTGTTTGATGTTCATGGATATTAGATAGAGGAAAAGATGTTTTATTAAGTGTCTCTTTTGCATCAAATTCAATATATTTTCCACGATATAAACCATTATAATCTAATGTAGATTGTTCTTTGAAATAAGCTTTTTCTATTACTTTTTTGTGATTCTTATAAGAAACGTCTACGACTCCTATGGGTGTTGGTTTCTTATATATTAATGCTTTATCTTTTTTTAAATAGTATTCATTGGTTGAATTAAGAAGACTTTCTAGGTTCATACCTCTATTACTATGAGATACTGTTAGCTTTGTATAGCATTTCTTAATGTTGTTTGGATATTGCACAATTAATCACCTTATTAATTATACTATACAATAAAGATAAAATATAGTGGTTTAAAATTAATGGTTTTGTTATTTTACGTAGATTTTGCATATTATTTTTTCATATTTTGTCTATTATAATGAATAAAAAAATATTTTTGGTAATATATGGATGAGAGGATGATTATATGAGAGTTAGTTTTTTTATTCAAGATATGATTGATATGGTAAAAGAAGTACAGATGGATGTTTTAGCTTATAGTAGCAACCTTGACAATAGGAGGTCTTAGATATATAATTTTGTCATAAGAAGGGTGAATTGTTTATGTATAATGATAAGATTACGCTTACTCCACAGGAGATACTAGATAAGGAATTTAAAATTGATGCTAGAGGTTATAGACCACAAGAAGTAGATAAATTCTTGGATTTAGTTATTAATGATTATAATGAATTTCTTAATGAAATTAAGCGTTTAAGAAAAGAAGTTGCTTACGTAAACGATGAGAATACTAAGTTAAGAAATGAACTTCGTAGAATTAAAGCTAATATAGAAGCAGCTGAGGGCTCAGCAACTAATAGTTCAGTTAGTAATGT
>CAZJHG010000034.1:0-15799 GCA_964545885.1 uncultured Muribaculaceae bacterium
GAAAATTTAGAAGTTGATAATGAATTCGTTAGAAATATTGTTTATGGAGTTGAAACTCATTTAAATGAATTAGATGAACTTGCTAATTCTCATATGAAAGATTGGTCAATTAATAGAATTGATAAGACTGGTGCTGCAATACTTAGAATGGGTTTGTATGAAATACTTTATGAAGAAGATACTCCTAATATTGTTGCTATAAATGAAGCAGTAGAGCTTGCTAAGAAGTATAGTGATGACAACGTTAGAAAGATAATTAATGCTGTTTTAGATAAAGTTAGTAATGAAAACTAGAGAAATCTAGTTTTTTCTTTGTTAAAATTGAGAAAAACAAAAAAATATTGTATACTAACTTACGCATAAAGAGGGGATTTTATGGTTAGTTTTGATAAAATATCTACTTTAGATTATATAGAAAGTCATTTAATTGATTCGGATAAAAGGTTTTTTATAAAAAATGGTCTTTGTGATTATCAAAAATTAGAAGAATTTATAAGAAAAAATCCTGGATGGGAGTTTTCTAAAACTGGTGAACATTTAAAAATGGTTAAAGATAAATACTTAGCTAGTGATCAAAATGTTGAAAGAACTATTTATTCAATACCATCTTATAGTAGTTCAGAACTTTCTTATTCAGATGAATTTGTTAAGGGAGATTCACTATTAATATATAATCCAGCATCGGCGACTAGGTTTATGGCTGATAATTTGGGTAAGATTTCTATCTTGGAAATTAAACATCGTTTAACACACTTGAATATTTATCTTAAGAATTTAATGGAAGTTTATCCTAATATGTCTCCTGCAAGAGCTAAAGTAGTTCAAAGAGCAATTTATTTATATAATGAGCAGATAGAGAGACAAGCTTTGGAAACTTATAAGAGAGATATTAATTTGTTTACATATATGTATGATGAAAGACAAAAAATGGTTGAAGAGCAAATAGATGAAGTTCTTGAATGGTTTGTTTTTAGCGATATAAAAGAAACAATTTGGTGCAAAATGAGTGATACACAAAGAAGAAAGTTTGAAGGTGCAATAACTTGTAAGACAAAAGCAGATTTACAATTAAGAAAAGAACTGATAAAGATAATTGCTAAATATGTTTCTGTATCTGAAGCTATTGGAGATTTAGCAGATGGAGATACCCTTAAAAGATTTGTCTTAAAATAGGAAGGAGTAAATATGAAAACTAATAATTCTATGAATATTAAGGATTTTATTTTGAAACAGGAAAATACTAATTGCTTTGATTCTACTATAATAAATAAAGTTCTTAATATGATGTTTATTAGATATCCTAAATTAATTGATGATTTTGAAATAGATAAAGACGAGATGGTAATTTTAAGTAAAATTATTAATTTTATATCTTCTTATAGTGATGTTAATATAGTAAACGATTATTTTTGTTTTATTTCAACTATCGAACATAAGTATCCAGATGATTTTTATATTTATTTTCTTCATTTATATAGCCAGTATTGTTCGAATTATTTGGTATTTGATGATAATTTTAGAAATAATATGAATAATCTTTTTTATTTAAGTGGTGTAGAAGCTTTATTTAATGAAGAAAAATTTAGAGCTCATTTTAAACCGGTTTATTTAGGTAGTATTAATTGTGATAATGATGTAGATAAATCTATTTTAGATTATGTTGATAGTAATTTGTCTAAAACATGTGAAAATGATTTAGAAAAAGCAATTATTATTTATTATTTATTGTGTAAAATATTTAATTATGATCCTTCTTATATAGTTTATAGATGTTTAGTTTGTACTACTCCGTATGATAAAGTTACTTTAGAAAATAATAACGTTGTTTGTATACAATTTGCTATTATTTATAACAAATTATTACAAAGATATGGGATTGATTCTTGTTTAGTGGGGAATGTTGATACTCATATGTATGTTAATTTTAGAGTAGGGACAATGATGCTTACTGCAGATTCTTCAAGATACGGAGAATTTACTGAAGACTTTAATATTTCTGATTTAACTGCTACTAAGTATGATTTTTTAATAGATGGTGTGTTTTTAGTAGAATCTTATTATACTGATATTAATTATTTAAAATATAATAATGAGATACTTAAGGAGACGATAAAGAAAGTCTATAATAGATTTTTTGTAGATGTTGAAATTAGAAAGAAATTTAATTTTTTGATTAAAAAGTATCAAGAAAGAGAATTATATATTGATTTTGTTAATAAAGATGATATAGATAGAAGAATAAATATTATTAATTCTTTATTTTATAAAGTTGATGGGGAAGTTGAATGGGTACAAATGTTAACTAAATTAGTTGTTTCTATTTTTAATGATATTGTTGATGAACGAACTGAACAAATTACTTTATATAAGTATGAAGACAGACAATTAGTATTAAATAGATTATTAGTTGTATATGATGAGGAGATGAAACCTTTTTATTATTTTTTTGAAAATAATAAATTTGTTAATTATGATACTGATACTGTAGTTGAAAAGATTGTTGATGGTAATTGGATATTTAAGAATCAGGTTGATATTGATACTTTGGTTGTTGATGATGAGAAGGTATTGAAATTAATGAGATGATTTTGATAGGTGATTTAGATGAAAAGTGGAAGTTTTATGATAGAATTTTTTGATAATCTAGTAAGTAAAGTAGATAATGAATTATTTAATTTTTTACAAAGTAATTTAACTTCTGAGATGAGTTCGTTAGAAAAAGCAATTGCTATTTATTTATATTTAGGAGATATTTTGTGTTATAGTTCTTTATTTAATTTAACCGCTAATTATGATAATTCTTCTTTAACTAGAGATATTAATTTAAATAATAATGAGATAATGTGTAAGAGTTGGTCTTTTCTTTATCATAGAATTCTTGCTAAAATGGGAATTTCTTCGAAAGTAGTTAAGAATAGGTTTCATTATAAAGTTCATATATTTATAGATGACGTGATTTATCAAGCTGACGCAACCGCTTATGGTGGTTATGGACTTTGTTATAGTATGTCTGACATAGCAAGAATTAAGTGTGGTTTTAGAATTGAAAAATTTACAGTTTATAAAAAAGGTGATACTAATAAAAATGAGACTATAGATGAAAGTAACTACTTAAGTGAGGCAATCGATAAAGTTTATTCTATGCAGAATAGAAAAATGTATCCTTTTAAGAGAATTAACTCTCTTATTAGTAGAGTTATGGATATGATTGAAAAGAATAGGGATCGTGTTGGAATTGGAACAGAGGAAGATATTTTTTATAGAATAAAATTAATTAATAGATTTTGGAGATTAGATTTAACTAATGCTTATGTTGAAAAAATGCAATTATTTAATTCTTATTTTAAAGTTATTTTTGGAGATTTAGATGAGTATGATATAAGAAGTTATAATTTGTATGTTGATAATGGTAATGGATTAGCAATCTATAAATTGATTGCCTTTGATATGGGTGATAGATTTTATTATTTCTTGGATAATGGTAAAGAATTTGAGTTTTATGATAGCAAGAAACTTATTGATAAGATAAAAAAAGATGGTATGGTGACGGCATCAGGTGTTGATATAATGGGGCTTTATACTGAGTTATACTTAAGTAAAATAAAAAAATAAAAACTATACGTTTTTCCGCGTATAGTTTTTAAATTGCTCGATAATTGTTTTTATTTTTAAATGGATTTTTAGGATCAATCTTATCTGTAAATAATATTCCGTCTAAATGATCCATTTCATGTTGGAAACCTACTGCTAGCTCTTCACGAACTCTAATAGTATATGGTTCACCATTTTCGTCATATGCTTCAATAGTCATACGAGCGTGTCTTGGAACTATTCCCTCAACAGGACGATTAACACTTAAGCAACCTTCACCTTCAGAAATATAAACTATTTCTTCGCTGGCACTTTTAATTTTAGGATTTATTACAACGTAGCGTTTGAATACTCCTTCTTCAACTTCTTGAACTAAAACAAATATTCTTTTAGGAATACCTATTTGAATGTATGCTAAGCCCCAGCCAGCACGAAGATTATATTTTTCAATATATTCATCTATTTGAGACATTTCTAAGTATTCCATAATGTCTTTAATATTTTGCTTATCTTCGTTAGATAATGGAAAAGTAACTTCTTCACTCTTCATTCTTAGTCTTTTGTCTTTTTCATCTAATATTGTAATATTAGGTAATTTTCTTTCTTTTGTACTCATATGTATCACCAACGACATACATTTTATCAAAAAATAGGAAAAAAGACAAATAGAACCTATGCTAACTGGTATTAATTGTTATTCCAATTCCAACCTGCGCCAATTATTATTACTAATAAAATAAATAATACAATCCAGATAGCTGCTCCGATACCATTACCTTGAGTATAACCTACGTAATTACCACATCCATTATATGCGGGTGTTCCGTTATAGTTACCGTAGTAACCATTGTTACCATAATAATACATATAATAACCTCCTTTATGTATCTAATATATTTTATTATTAGGTGTATAATTTTGACATTAAATTTATTTAATTTCTTTTATTTAACTTTTTATGTATTCTTTTCTATGATATTATTAGAATAGGAGTGAATTAATATGAAGAAAGTATTTAGAAACTTAAATTTTCCATTGTTAATTATGATGATTATTTACTCTGTATTTGGATTACTTATGATATTTTCTGCTTCTAGTGTAGCAGCAGTTTTGAGATATGATGTTTCTTCTAATTATTTCTTTTTGAGACAATTAGTATGGGTAATTCTTGGGTATATATTAGGATTTGTTGTACTTTGTATTCCAACTAAGTGGTATAGATTTGTTAGTAAAATAGCTATGTATGGAATTTTATTTTTATTAGGTTTCATCTTTATAGCTGGTAGTATTGCTGGTGGTGCTCAGAGTTGGTATGATATGGGAGTTTTAAATTTTCAGCCTACAGAACTAGCTAAAATAGTTATAATAGTTTATTTTGCTGTTTATTATCATAGGCTTGGTTCAAAGAAAAGGTTTTCTTTTTGGGATCTGATATTTCCTTTATTTTTAGCAGCTATTATATTTATTCTTATAGCTCGTCAACCTGACTTGGGTGGTGCTTTAATCATTGCAATAATAGTAGCTTTTATCTTTTTTTCTTTGCCATTTTTAAAAAAATATAAAAAGACAATTTTGAAATTTGGTGGTGGAGCTTTAATTGTTTTGGTTATTTCGTTATTGTTATTTGGTAAAAATATTTTTCAATCATATCAAATTAGTAGATTACTTAATTTTGCTAATCCATGTGAACGATATTCAGAAGATAGTGGATATCAAGTTTGTAATGGTTATATAGCTATTCATAATGGTGGATTAGGTGGAGTTGGTTTAGGAGAATCTACACAAAAGTATTTATATTTGCCTGAGGCACATACTGATTTTATATTTCCTATTATTTGTGAAGAACTTGGATTATTTGCAGGTATTTTAGTAGTAATTGGTTATTATATTATTTTGCTTTTAGTACTTAAAGTTGCTAAAGAAGGAGAAACTTTGAGAAATAGTATTTTAGCTTATGGGGTTTTTGCTTATTTACTTACGCATATATTAATTAATTTACTCGGTGTGTTGGGACTTATTCCTCTTACTGGAGTTCCACTTCCTTTCTTATCGTATGGTGGCTCTTATAATCTTTGTGTTATCATATCACTATTTATGGTTCAAAGAGTTCATTACGAAAATAAAGAAGCTAAGTTTAGAAGAAAAATTGAAAATTTATAATATAAATTGAGTAGAAATGCTCAATTTTTTTGTTTTTTAAAAGGAAATTTTAGTGACTATGTAGTAAATATAGGGTAGAGGGAGGATTTCTAATTAGTTTTAGATTGTAGGAAAGGAAGATTGATAATGAATAAAATTAATAATGAAATGAAAATGCTAATTGGTGAAGGAATTATTATATTTATGTTACTTATGATAATTGCTTTACTTGTTATGAATTTTAATTGTTCAAAAGAAGAACTAACTGATGGAGAGATGATTGATGCTTTATCTGATACTTTAGTGGAAGAAAAAGAAGATGATGTGACAATAGAGGATACAGAAATAATTGTAGATGTAAAAGGTGCTGTTAAAAATCCTGGTATTTATAAATTAAGTAGTACTTCAAGAATTAGCGATGCTATATCGCTTGCAGGTGGTTTAAAAAGTAATGCTTCTACTAAGTATCTTAATTTAAGCAAAAAAATAACAGATGAAATGGTAATTTATGTATATACTACTACACAAATAAAAAATATGAATATTGTTTCTCAAGTACAAGAAGAATGCTCTTGTTCTACTAGTGATATTAGTAGCTGTGCAGGATCAAATATTATAACAAACGGAGATGATTCAAATAATGAAGATGTTTCTGATAATAAGTCAAATAATAAAGTGTCTATTAATAATGGATCTAAAGAAGAATTAATGACTATATCTGGTATAGGAGAAAGTAAAGCTTTGGCTATTATAGAATACAGAAATACTAATAATGGTTTTAAGACTTTGGAAGATATTATGAATGTATCAGGAATAGGAGAAGCTCTTTATAATAAAATTAAAGACAATATTACATTGTAATTGTTTTTATATTGGATTATTTATATTACTTAGTATATATGTATTATTAAGAGTTAGTTTAAATAAGAATGAGAGTATTTATAATATTACTGATAATAAATTTACTATGATAGTAGATAATTATAAGATAGATGGGAATAAGTTATCTTTAACTTTAAAAGGTAAAGAAAGCCTAATAGGTAGTTATTATATTGATAATTATCAAGAATTATTATATTTAAAAGATAATATAAAGTATGGGATTAGTTTAAGAATAGAAGGAGAACTTAGTGAACCGATAAATAATACGATACCTAATACTTTTAATTATAAAGATTATTTAAATAATAAAGATATTTATTATAGTATAAGTATAAGTAAGATAGAGATACTAAGTAATGATATTGGATTTATATATAAATTAAAGAATCTTATTAATGATAGAATATCTAAGATAGATGGTACTGGATATATGAAAGCTTTTATACTTGGAGATAAAAGTAATATAGATAGTGATACTTATACTAAATATCAGAAGATAGGAATTACTCATTTATTTGCATTATCTGGTATGCATGTAGGACTACTTAGTGGGATAATGCTTAAATTACTTAAAAAGGTTGGTGATAAAAGTAAATATTTAATTATAAGTATCATCTTAGTAATATATGGTTTTATTGTGGGATATCCTTCTTCTATAAAGAGATGTATTTTATTTTTTATAATTAATTCTATAAATAAAGTATGTAAGTTAAATGTAAGTTCATTTAAAGTGTTATTACTTGTTATATTTAGTTTAATTTTATATAACTATAAAATAATATATGATGTTGGTTTTATATATTCGGTATGTACTGTTTTAGGAATTATACTTTGTAATGAATTTATTAGTCATGATAATAAGATAGTTAGTAGCTTTAGATTAAGTTTAGTAGCTTTTGTAGTTAGTTTGCCCATATCATTATGTAATTTTTATGAAGTTAATATACTTAGTATTATTTATAATATGGTGTATGTACCTTTGGTAAGTATTATAGTATATCCTTTAAGTTTGATAAGTTTTATTATACCTAGTTTATCTTATATATTTAAATTGTCTATTAGAGTATTAGAAGTAAGTAGTAATTTTTTAAGTAGTATAAGATTATTTAATATTTATTTAAGTTTTAACATATATCAAGTATTATTATATTATTTTATTACTTTGTTAGTCTTCTATAAGGAAAAGTATAAGTTAAGTATTATTTTAATATTAATAGTTGTACTAGATATAGTAAGTCCTTATTTTGATAGTAATGGGTATGTATATTTTTTTGATGTAGGTCAGGGAGATAGTAGTTTAATAGTAAGTCCTTATAGGAAAGATGTTATATTAATTGATACTGGTGGTGTTACTAGTTATGTAAGTGAGGAATGGATGAATAAAGATGAATATTATGTATCTAGTAATGTTGTTAGTTTTATGAAAAGTATTGGTATTAAGAAGATTGATTTACTTGTACTTAGTCATGGGGATAGTGATCATGCTAATGAAGTAGATAATATACTTAAAGATATTAATATTAAGTGTTTAAATGTTAATCCAGGGGATTTAAATAATTTAGAGATAAATGCTATGGAAAATATTAATTTATGTCAGTATAAACCTAATAATATGGTTTTAGAGTATTTAAATTATAAAGTATATGATAATGAGAATGATAATAGTTTACTTAGTTATATGAAGATATATAATACTAAGATTATTAATTTTGGAGATGCTTCTAGTAAAGTAGAAGATGATATTATAGATAAGTATAAATTAAGTAATATAGATATTCTTAAATTAAGTCATCATGGTAGTAAGACAAGTAGTAGTTATACTTATTTAAGTAATATTAATCCTAAGATAGCAGTTATTAGTAGTGGAAGGAATAATAGATTTAATCATCCTAGTAGTGAAACATTAGAAAATTTAAATAAACTTAAGATAAATTATTTAAATACACAGAGTAGCGGAACAATTGAATTTATTGTAGGTAGAAAAGGTTATAAATATAGAGTGTATGAGCCTTAGTATTAAAGATTAATGTTTATTATTTATGGATGATTTAGGATAATTTGTTTTTTGATATGCTATAATTAGGATGTATTATGGTGCTTTTTATTAGGAGAGATTTGAATATGAATGATACTGAAAATAATGTTATTATTCCAGAAGAATATGGAAGAATTGTTTGTGCTGCTTTGGTTCACAATAATTGTATTTATATGGGTAGAGAAGGACATCATGTTATATTTCCTATGGAACAAATTGGGGTGCTTCGCAGTGCTAAACAAGGATTTGTTACAGAAAATGGATATTTTGTTGATAGATTTACAGCTTTATATATAGCAGAATATTTTGATCAAATAGATAATAAATATAATCCTAAAGATAGATTAGTTAGTGAAGATTTGAAAAAAGAGGATGTTAAAGTTTTAAGATATATAAAAGATTACAATTATAAAGAGAGAAATTAACTATATATGTTTTTTCTTTATGTTTATCCTTTGTACATGTTATAATATATATGGAGGTAATATAATGAATGATACAGTTGTAAAGAATGCTCTTTCTTATGCTTTAGGTGCTGATTTACATGAAGCTTGGAGAGCACCTAGAAAAAGGGAAGATGGCTCTTTTGAACCTAGAATGAAAAAATCTAAAGATGAAAATTGGAATGCGTTACATGGTACAGATGAAGTAGACATTGCAAATTGCTCTTTTGCCCAATTACCATCAAATTGGCAATATGAAAATTTAGAAGCAGCTAGAGTTGCTATTGACCTTGTTTATGAAAAAACAGTTAGTGGAGAACAAGTTAGTCCTGAAGAGGTTGAATTAATGGCTTCTGTTATTCACGAAGAATGGTTAAAAAGAAATGATTGGGTATTTAATCCTGAATATGGCGATCCTAATCTTGCTGTTCCATATGGTCAATTATCTAAAGAAGAACAAGATAAAGATAAAGCTCAACTCGTTCCTGCTCAAGCGAAAGTACAAGCGTATGTTGATGGATTAATTAATATTGAAGAAATATGTCAACAATATGATTTACCAACAACAACTAAAACTTTATAATAATTAGATTGCTTTTTGGCAATCTTTTTTTGTAATAAAATAAATTATGTGTCATATAATAAAAAGAAGTCATAAACTATAGTAGTTCCATCATATGATGTTTAAATAAATTGGAAGAAGAATATTCTTCTTTCTTTGTTTGATGTGTTATAATATTGGTCAAGGTGGTTTTTATGGATAATGTATATCTAATAAGTAGTAATAGTTTTCATTTAATGGAAGATGAACTAAAGAAAATATTAAAAGATAATCCTTATACTAGTTTTGATTTGAATGCTGTGGAATTAGATGAAGTACTTGAGGAGGCCGCATATTTTTCTTTATTTGATGATAAGAAATATATGGTAGTTAAGAATGCTGATATATTTGGAGCTTCTAAGAGAAAAAGTAAGGATGAAAATAACGAAGAAGAAACTGTTTCTAAGAAAGATGAAAAATTATTAAAATATTTAGAAAACCCTAATAGTAATACTGTTTTGATATTTACGATAAATGGTAAAGTAGATAGTAAGAAAAAGATATGCAAGATAATTAAGGATAGATATAAATTTATTCAAATAGAAGATTTGAAACCTAAGGAGATATTTTCTAGAATAGAAAAAAAATTAAAAGATGATGGTTACAAAATAGATAGTAATACTGGCTATTATATTATTAATAACGCTTTAAATAATTATGACTTGGCTATTAATGAAGTAGAAAAGATTAAATTATATTATGGTAAAGGTTGTACTGTTAAGTATGATGATGTTGTTAATATAGTTAGTAAAAATATTGAAGATAATAATTTTAAATTTATTGATACTGTGATAAGTAGGGATATTAAGGAAAGTTTTAAAATATTTGATGATTTAATGATTCAAAAGACTGAACCTATTATGTTAATGAGTATGTTAGCTAAAGAAATTAGAAATATGTTGTTAGTTAAGAAAATGATGAATACTAAGAATAAAAAAGATATGATGAATACTTTGGGATTGAAGTTTGATTTTCAAATAGATAAATTAATTAATAATAGTTATTCTTTTAAAGAGAGGCAACTTGAAGATTATTTAGTATTACTTAGTGATTTAGATTATAAAATTAAAAGAGGGAAGATTAGTAATAAACTTGCTTTAGAGGTGTTTATTATGAAGATTTGTATGTAATAAAAAACGAGAAAAGTTAATTTCTCGTTTTAGTTTTATCTGTTTTTAGCTATTTCGTAGATTTTTTCAGTATTTTTAAAACTTAATTTAGCTATTTGTTTTAGAATATCTTTGCCATATTTATTTACTAGAGTAGCTCCAACTTCATCGACTAAGTTAGAGGCTCCTAGAGGCATTTCAATGTTGAATCTTTCTGATAATTTTTTCATTTCTTTTAGGAAGATATATCTACTAATAATAGATGATGCTGCAACACTCATACATTGATCTTCGGCTTTAGTCATGAAAGTTATGTTAGTAACTTTTTCTGGAACTCTAGCTATATGTGCGTAGTAGGCTTTTTCCGGTTCGAATTGATCAACTACTATTTTAGTATAATTTACATTATCTTTTTTGATTACTGAAAGTAAACATTTGTTATGAAGAATTGCTTTTACTTTGTTCATATTAAAGTCGGTTGTATGATATGAGTTATATTCTTCATTACTTAATATTATTGTAGTATGTGGAATTCTTTTTATTAGTTCTGGTGCTATCTTGATTATTTTATCATCTGTTAGTTTTTTAGAATCTCTTACGCCTAAATCTTGCATCCAAGCAATATTTTCTTTAGATACGAAAGATGCTGTTACTATTAAAGGACCAAAATAATCTCCAGTACCAACTTCATCTGAACCAACGGATGCTTCGTTTATAAATATTTTCTTTTCTTCTTTTTCTTTTTTTTCTTTTTCTTTTGATGATGTATCTATTATTTTACCATTTAAAACTCTTTCTTGTTCTGTCCAGTAAGATGCTTCAATGTCAGCACCGATACCTTGAAACATTACTTTACCTGATTCATAAAGGGTTGTTACACAGTCAAAATCTTTTACTTGGAAGATAGCATATGGAGGAGTTTTTTCACATTTCATATCCTCATAATGTTTAATCATCATTTCTTTAATATTATCACTTACTTTAAATACAATTGTTACTGGTTTAAATCCGTTTTTCATGTATTTCACCTCGAGATAATATTATCATATTTTTATTTAAATTTCATCTTTTGCATAGTATAATTAGTGTAGGAGAGTGGTAATATGATAGAAAGTTTGAACTTGAGTAATCCTGTTTCGCTTATAATTGCCTTAGTGATAGTGATATTTCTAGTATTAGAAGTGATAAATGGATATAAAAAAGGTTTTTTGGAAAGTGGAGTTAAGCTAGTTGGTTTTATCTTAGTTGTAATTGGTTCTTTTCTACTTAAAGGTCCTTTATCTGTTTATTTGTATACTAATTTTCCTTTCTTTAAATTTGGAGGAATATTTAAAGGCTTATATGCATTAAATATTATTGCTTATGAAATTATTGCTTTTGTTTTATTATTTGTAATTTTATATATTTTGTTTAAAGTGGTTTGTGAAATAACAAAATTAGTTGATAAATTGTTGTCTTTGATATTTTTTATTGGTATACCAAATAAAATATTAGGTGCAGTTCTTGGGTTTGTTCAAGGATTAGTTACATTATATTTTGTTATTGCTGTATTTAAAATAGGCGCCAATTTGTTTGGGTATGAAATGGAAGCTAGTTTAGCTGATTATATTGTAGAAGTACCAATACTTAAACAAACTTTTGGTTCGACATTAGATTCCTTAGATGAAATAACTAATTTAGCTAAGAATTATGAATTTACAAAAGATAAAGACGAAGCTAATGAGAAAGTATTAGATATCTTATTAGAATATGATATTATAAGTAAAGAAAATTTGGATAAACTAATTGATAGTGGAAAGATTTCTACAGAAGATACTCCTGAAGAAAGTAATGGTGAATAAGATGATAAAAGTTTTTACTGCTGAAGATGATTTTAATATAGTTGTAGAAAAGGGAACTTGGTTAGTAGATTTTTCAGCGACTTGGTGTGGCCCTTGTAGGATGTTGGAGCCTGTTTTAGATGAATTTGGCAAAGATAATCAAGTATTAAAGGTTGATATTGATAAATTTATGGAACTAGCTGGTACTTTTAATATTATGAGCGTTCCAACGTTACTTGTATTTAAAGATGGTAGATTAGTTACTCAAGATGTTGGTTATAGAAATATTGAACAACTTAAAGAATTAGTTAAATAAAAAAACATTAGATGGGTTCTAATGTTTTTTGGTTGTATTTAAAATTTTATTTTTGTGTATCTTTTTACTGGTTCTTTCTGTTCAGGTTCAGAAGTTTCGCATTTTTCTAAATCTGATTTTTTGCAAACGTTACTTACTGAGTATTTTTTTGAAATAGTTAGTTCGTTTGGATCGATTCCTCTAACTCTTCTATAGTATGATATCATTTCTGTTAGAGAAACACTTGATAACATAAAGATGTATTGACCTAATGTTTGATAGTCGTTGTCATCTATACATTTTATATATATTTCTCTCATTTCAGGAGTTATTAGAATAGGAGCTAGTTCGTTAGCTACTAGGTGAGCATTCATTATTATTCTTCCTGTTCGACCGTTTCCGTCCTCAAATGGATGGATTCTTTCAAATTCGATGTGGAATTTTGCTTCACGTTCACAAATTGCTCTGATACGAGCATTTTTTTGTTGTTCTTTAGGTAGAGAACTTACTGTTTGTTCAATTTCTTGAGCCCACTCATTATTATATTTATGTAATAATTTTTGCATTTCTATTGGTACTAATTCTTTAGGACATGGTTTAAATGGGGCACTTAAAATGTCATTATCGGTAGCTTTAAATCCTGTGCGTATTCCTGAACCTCTATTTACTTCGGCGTTTATATTTATTATTTCGGTAATACCTATTTTTTCAGCTTTAAGAGCATAAGCATAGGCTTCGTTGTTGCCTTTTTTTAAGTTATATGCTTTTTTATCGGCTGCAATTTTTCCACTTACTATTTGAAATAATTGTTGTATTTTTTCTGTTAATGGTTCTGTTTCGTATGGAGCGCCTGTTAGCTGACCATTCATTTTTGCGTCATTTATTTCTTTTTTTGTTCTGTATGGTCTTACTGCTCCTTTAAAAAATGGTACGAAATCATCAATACATGGTGTGTATTCGTCTTCGTCGATTTGAATTCTTTCTTTTGGTACGTAACATACTTTTTCTAAATACATAGCGATTTCTTCGCATCTTGTTTTTAATAATGCTAAATCTTCTTGAGAACCATTTTCTAATTTTTTATAGTATGCACAGTTTTCTTCTGATGTAAATACATGTATTAATTCTTCAAATTTTTTACCTTCTGAGAATTCTTTTTCGAATGATAAACTACTATGAGCAAATGATTCACCAAAGTTTTTTTTCATATATGTATAAAAGAAATTACTATTAAATTCCATTCCAGCTATTGTTATAGTTTTTGCCATAAATAAAATCCCCCTTTTTAATACTTTAAAATTTTATCATTATGTGTTTTGAGTGTCAAATTTTGCTTTTGTTAATGGAATTTTATGATACAATTATTTTGGTGATAATATGTTACTTAGTGAGGCAATTTTAGAACGTAGAAGTATACGTAAATATAAAGATACTTTAGTTAATGAGGAAATGTTAATGAGAGGGATAGAGTTAGCTATTAAGGCACCGAGTGCTCATAATAGGCAACCTTGGAAAGTTAAAATTCTTTCTTTAGAGGAGAAAGATAAAGTAGCTGATGTTCTTTATTCTAAGACTAAAGATATTGTAGGACATACAGGCCCACATACTGCTGGTATTATAAGAGAAGTTCCTAATTTGATAATGATTTTTATAGATAATGATAATAATGATAATAGGGATATGGACATTATCTCGATAGGAGCTTTTACAGAAAATTTAATTTTGACTTATACAGATATGGGATTAGGAACTTTGTGGATAGGAAATACTAATATAGTAAGTGATGAAATAAAAGATATTCTTGGTGTTTCTTATGAAACTGTATCTTGTGTTGGAGTAGGATATGCTGATCAGGAACCTAAAGCTAGACCTCGTAAGGATATTGAAGATATATTAATTTAAAAAAAGTCATCTGTAATGGTGGCTTTTTTATGTGTAATAATTGTTTTATAAATCTTTTGTAGCTTCATTAGCTGCTTCTGAGTAAGCCCTTAGTAAGCCTCCGGCACCGAGTTTTATGCCTCCAAAGTATCTTATAACTGCAACTAAATGATTATTTAAATTTTTTCTTTCTAAAATATTATAGATTGGTAAACCAGCGGTATTGGTTGGTTCTTTATCGTCTGTTTTTTTTGCTGTATTGTTTACTTTATATGCATATGGAATATGACGAGCTTTTTTATGTTCTTTTTTAAGATTATCTATAATGATTTTTGCTTCTTCAGGAGAAGATATTTCATAACATAATCCTATAAATTTAGATTTTTTAATTTCTATTAATGATTCTTTTAATAATTTCATATTAATACCTCGTTTTTTATTAATTATTATAGCATATTTTTATTTTTATATCATTTTGCTTATGATATAATTGTTATGGTGATAATATGTATAATATTCTTTTTGTATGTTATGGAAATATATGTAGAAGTCCTATGGCTGAAATGATATTTAAAGACTTAGTGTATAAAAATAATAAGAGATATATGTTTAGTTGTGTATCTAGAGCTACTAGTGTAGAAGAGATAGGTAATGATATATATCCACAAGCTAAAAGAAAATTATTACAAGAAGGTATTACTTGCGAAGCACATAGAGCAACTCAAATAAAAAAAGATGATTATGCTATATATGATTATATTATTGTAATGGAAGAACGTAATAAAAGAGATGTATTAAATATAGTTGGTTCTGATAAGGAGAATAAGATACATTTATTATTAGAATATACTGATAATTGTAAGGATATAGATGATCCTTGGTATAGTGGTGATTTTGATACAGCATTTAATGAAATAAATGATGGATGTATTGGATTATATAATTATCTTTTGAATAAGGAGGATAATGATGAAATTTAAAGAAAAATTATCTTTAG
Source organism: uncultured Muribaculaceae bacterium (assembly GCA_964545885.1). Classification (GTDB taxonomy): domain Bacteria; phylum Bacillota_I; class Bacilli_A; order RF39; family UBA660; genus Coprovivens. The sequence goes on from CAZJHG010000034.1 coordinate 15,794, forward strand.
TACCTA
>CAZJHG010000035.1:0-15623 GCA_964545885.1 uncultured Muribaculaceae bacterium
CTATATAGAACGTAAATACTAAAATACTAACTATACTTAATATTATATTAAGTGTATGGTTTAGTAGGAATATATTTATTATTTCTAATACTATAATAGCTAGTAAAGCTATAAAGACATATGTATGCCAATTAGATAAGTCTACTTTAGTTGTTTTTCCTACTATAGCAAAGGCACCGAATATAATAGCTGCAGCTAAGAAGACGAAAGCTAAGGAACTAGATGTATATACTGCATAGATTCCAGTAAAGCTTAGTCCTGTTAAAGCTGTATATAAAATATATAGTATTTTAGCTGTTAGTGGTTTTAATTTAGTTATTCTAAGAACTAAGGTAAATGCTACTATTAGTTCTAAAATCAGATATATTAAATAGCCGTAGCCTCTAAAAGCAGCAAATACTGCATAGAATATATTTTCATTAAATGTAGTTATAAACGATACACTGAAGCATACTAATAATCCGATAAATAGCCAAGTGAATGCACTTGATAAGATTTTATTTTTTTCCATTTTATTTTTTCCTTTCTATTAATTATTATTCTTTTATAGTTAAAGCTTTTCTTATTAAAGCTTTATTTTCTTCTAGAATATTATATTTATCAATATCTTTAATTTTTATTTTTCTTACTTCGTAATAATTTTCTTTAGAATTATGTTCTAATTCTTCGCCTCCTAGTTTAAGAGTTCCACCTATTATATTAGCTTTATATATGTAGCCGATATTTTTATCATCTTCTACTTTACCAAGAAAGTCTTTTATTTCAACATCTAAGTTGAATTCTTCTTTTATTTCTCGCTTTGTGCACTCTTCTAGAGTTTCATTTTCTTCTTGACCACCACCAGGTATAGCATAATATTCTTTAACTATTCCATTTTTTATTTTACGACGAAACATTAGTAACACTTCGTCACCATCAATGATGATGGCTCTTCCATTAATCCGTTTCACTAGTACTCACTCCATATGTATTTGTTAAAGCTTTTAATGTTTCAGTATTCATACTACCTATATATCCGAAAACCATTTTTTTATTTTTTATTATTATAGTCATAGGTGTACTTCCTATGAAATAACTAAATTTTTGAACGTTACCTTTAAAGTTGTAGTCCATATCTAGTTTATCCATTAATTTAGTAAATTGTTCTGACTCTGAATCTAGGTCGTCTAATTCTAAATAATAAGTAGTATATCCATATTTAGCTTGAGCTATTTGAAGTGATGGAGTATAGTTAATTGTCGCTGAACATGTAGAAACACTTATTACTAAGAGTTTAGCTGAATCATCATCAAATAGTTTTAAAGTATCATCTAATGTTAATACTTTAAACATTGAAGTATCTACTGTTGGTATTGGTTCTTCTCTTGTATAGAATTTTGCAATTAATATTACTACTAAACAAGCTAATAAAACTACGTATATTGCAAAATTGTTTCTGAAATGACTTTTTAGTTTATCCATTTTTACCTTCCTTTGATAATGTTAGAAATAGCTTTTATTGCAACAAATATTTCTTTATTAACATCAAAATCTGTTTCTTGAGATAAACCCCTTTTTTCTTTTTCTTGATTCCATATTACTAGTAGTACTGCAGCTGCTTTTAATTTTAAAGTAGATGCTACTGTGTATAAGGCTGCTGTTTCCATTTCACTGCATAATGTGCCTGCTTTTATCCAAGCTTCCCATTTATTTTCTAATTCATATGATACTGGCATACGATTTGGGCTATGTTGACCATAGAATGAATCTTTACAGTGAACTACTCCGGTATGATTTGTATAACCTAGTTCGTCGGCTGCTTTTTTAAGAGCATATGTTAACTCGATGTCGGCAACTGCTGGGAATTCAATCGGAACATATTCTTTACTTGTTCCTTCTTGTCTAATAGCAGCTTGGGCAATTACTATGTCTCCAGCTGATACATTTAATTGCATTCCCCCACTAGTACCTACTCTTATTAAATTTTTAACTCCTATTTGGGCTAGTTCTTCAACAGCTATTGCTGTAGATGGTCCTCCCATACCAGTAGACATAACTAAGACTTTTTCTCCTTCTAAGTCTCCTAAATAACTAGTATATTCTCTATTAACACAAATTTTTTTAGCATTATCTAAACATGCTGCTATTTTAGGTACTCTTCCAGGATCTCCAGGTAGTATTGCATACTTAGCGCCTTTTATGTCTTCTTTAGTTAGTCCTATATGGTACATTTTTTCTTTATTTTCCATTTAACCATTCCTATCCTTTTATACAATTGATTATACCAAATAATTAGACAATAATAAAGAGAATGAATTTAATCATTCCCTCTAACTCTTATAAATTTTATATTTTTCGTTCTTCTAGATATTTGGTCATTAATATTTTTATTAGGATTCAATTTTCTTACAAAGAATGCAACTTTTGTATTGTTTATTTCTTCACCACGAAATAATACGATATCATTTACATTTATATTTTCACCATCAGAAATGCTTTCTTGAGTAAATAAATATAGTCCTTCTTTGGATATTATTTCTCCTGTTAATGAGTCGTATGTTCTTACTTTACCTATTGTAACTAAGGAATTATTATAGTCCATATTTTACCTCCTGATTTTCTGATTTTATTTGAGCTAAGTTGTTTTCTACTTCAACAAGTGCAGTAGCTAGTTCTTCTTTGGCTCTTGGATCAACATCTATAATATCATGGATAATATTTCCATTTTCATCTACATAGATGTACCAATCATTAGCAACTATACTATATATTAAACCGTTTGGAAATTTATATGGTTCGATATATTCATAATTTTCACCAGCAAGTAATCTTTTTACTGAGTTTACTCTATTTATTTTGTTACTTGCTTCTGGAATATTTTTGGCTAGTTGTGGTTTTTCTCTTAGTGGTTGATATGTTGGTACTTTTGACTTGTCAAGATTTACTGGTGCAAATTTGCCATTTGTTTCACTGGTTGCTAATATGATAGCTGATGAATTAACATCTGTATAGAATTTAGGCAAGCCTTCTTTTATATTTGGAACTCCTAAATTTTCTACTGGTTCTTTCATTTCTGATGTTGCATATGCTTTATGTACTACTACATTCTCAATAGGACATGGACTATTTCTACTTAGTTCTATCATCATTTTAGCAGCTTTCTGACAAGCTTCTATTACATCACGATTATTATATTTATCTTTGTTACAACTATCTCTTAATTCGTTTAAGAATACTGTATTGCCATTTCTAAATCCTGTTACCCTTGATATATATTCGTGTGTTTGTGGGTCTTCAAATCTTATATGAAAACCATTTGGATTATCTAAAGCGAATTCGAATAGAGTCTCTCCTACACCACCAATTCTCATACAAGCTCCTGTTCTTTCTCCATGAGTTAAATTTGATGGATTAGTAAAATTACCTGCTACAACATTCATCTTTTTATTGCTTGATAATTCCATTGTTTCTTCAAATGGTGGAATTGTTATTTCTTGTCTTTCATATAATTTTTTTGTTCTTTCTACTGCTTCTTTCAAGCGACTATTGTTAGACAGTTTTTTTGTTGCAGAATTTGGACCTGGATTTGCTTTTATTAGCTTGGCATCTTCACTACCTAGGATTTGAGAATATACTGATGATATTCCTGAGTATACTTCAGCATATATTAATATATTGGTGATATTTAATAATATGTTATCTGATGACTTGCCAGTAGCTTCTAAGTTACTTTTTACATTATCGTGAATTGCTCCATAGTAACTTATGAATCCGGCTATGTTAGATAAATCATTTGAAATATTTATGTATTCAGTTCCTAAAATATTGGAAATGTTTTTAGGTATTAAATGTAATTTCCTTTTTTTCATAGTATTTAGAAGAGATTCATATACTTCTTGATTAGATAGTATTCCTCTTTGGATTGCTTGAATATTTAATTGAGTTAGAATATCAAACAAGTTATTTTCAGATTTTATTTGATATATTCTTTTTAGTTCACCTTTGGAATCTATTCTTTTGATATAGTCGTTTAGATGATAAGTGCTAATTCCGTACTTATAATCATCATTCATGTTCTTTATTTCAGATAGAATATTTTTTGTTACATTGATTAGTTTGGGAATTGTTTTTTGAACTAATTTAAAATCTCTACATGATGTTTTATCTTTATGTATGTAATAATTTATTGTTTCTTCTGCTAATTCTTTTTCTATACCTTGTTCCTCTAATCGAGAAACTATATATTCATATAAAGTATGGTATTGATTAAATTCGGATTTATAAAATATGTTTTGAATATGTGTAAAAATATTTTTAGAATCTGATATTATAGCGGTTATTTGGGCTTTTTCGACACTTTTTTCGTCTAACTCGTATGGAAGAAATAATTCATGCTCCATATCATATGTATTTCTATATTCTTCTCTTTTTTTAGATATATAGTAGTCTGTCATTTCATGAAGAATTGTTTGATATTTATCTAATTTATCACCTGTACTTACTTTTATTTTTTCTACAACAAATCTAACTAGGCTAGTCATATCATTATTTGTATATTCAGTTGGTGGTGTATATTTTTTTAGGAATCTTTTTAAAAATGTTTCATCTAGTTCTTTTGAAATTTCTATTACTAGTTGGTCTACCAATTCATCATTTTTATCTTCTATAGCGTGTAATAATCTAGGAAATATTTGGACTTTGTTGGAATGTTTTTTACTAAATTCATATTGTTTTAATGAGTCATATATTCCCTTTAATTCTTGCATTGTATATTCATATTGAGGAAATAGTGCTAGTACTTTGTCTCTTTCTTCTTTTGATAAGTTAATTAAGGCTTGAATATTTTCATTTTCTATATATCTAATAATTAATGGACCTAATAAATTTTGTAATTCCTCTAAATTTGAAAGTTGTATATTGTATGTTTTACATAAATAATTTTTTACTCTATTATAATTATCTACATTATAAAATGATGTTAACTCTTCGTTATGATTTACTAGGTCTAATAATCTATTTATATATACTTCATTTTTACAATACTCATCTAATAATTCAGGTATTTCCATTATTGTCTTTGTTTTAGATTTTAGTAGCTCTAGGCCTAGGGTAAAGTTATTTTTTATGGTATTTGTTATAATGCCAAGTTTGTTTACTTCTATAAATATATCTATATTATCTGGGTAATAGCTTGCTTTTAAGTAATTGATAATACTATCTATACGTTTTGTTTCCTTTAATGTTGGTAGTATTTGTAAGAAATTATCATCCTTCATCGACCTTGCATCAAATTTTATATTTGGATACTTAGTTAATATATATTTTAAGTTGGCTATTTCATTTTCTTTAAAATTCCAGAAACGACCTGTATGTATTTCTTCTACAAACCCACTATTTAACATTGCTAAATATAGTTCCATTATGTTTTCATTTGCATCTTTTCCAACATATTCTATTTTTTTAGCAAAAGCTCTGAATTTTGTGTTTTTATTATTTAATTGTTCTATTATATATGGTAATTTTTCATTAATTAAATTTGGTGAGAATATTTCTGCTTCTTGGATAAAACCGTTTTCAATTAGAATTGTTGCTAATTCTTTGTCATCTTTGAATTTATGATATAACTTTTCAAGGTTTATATTACCTATAGCTGCATAATTACCTTTTTTTGCTAACTCAATAATTAGTTTTCTTACTTCCGTATTTGTTATTAGATTAGCTTCTAAGACAGGGATTGTTATTTCATATAAACCTAATTTGAATAAATTAGCAGCAATTTCAAGCATTAATTTTTGGGTTTTTTCATCTATTTCATTAAAGAAAAAATAATTTGGGCATAAATCAGAAAAATATTGAAATTCTTTTCTTATATATGAAAAATCCAATGATGTTGTTTCTTTTATTTTTTTATTTAATATTTCAACTGTATTGGGTAAAATTTTGCGTTGTTTACTATTAATTTCCGAATCAATATATCTACATTCATTCAATAATCGAAGATATAAGATTAGTGCTTCTTCTGTAGGTACATCTTGAATGTGATTTTTGCATAATGCAGATGAAGATGTAAAAAATTTAGGAATAGGATACTTATCAAATGGATATATTTGCCATAATTCTTCTAAGAAGTTATCATCTATAGATAAATTTTCTATTTGTGATATTAAGTCGAATCTATCGAATCTTATCATATCTTTTACTCCAGATTCTGTTTGGCTATATCTATCTATTGAAAGATTCCTGTTTTGATAAGCTTCCTTGATTTTATTTTCAAAATATTTAATTTGTTCGGAGTTTAAGTTGGTTATCTGTACATATTGTGCAAATTTTTCTAATGAAGGAAATGTTTTTTCAAATAGATTTTCTAGATAATTAAAATATAGCGTGTCAGAATCTCTTGCTAGTAAATTTTCAAGTATTGTTTCATTTAAACAATCTAAAACTTCATCATTACACAAATGAGGATTATCCAATATTGTCTGAACAATCAAATCTATTAATCTTGGATTATTTAATATTATATGATTTTCTTCTACATCAAATTTTTGAGGGAGATTAGCTATTTTTCCCTCTATTTTCTTTATTTTTTCTTCTAAATTCATAATTACTCCTATAGACTAAAACTTTCTGGTAATAATTCAGTAATATTATATGAATATATTTTTTCTTCTTTATCGTCATATGTAAATATCATAAAATCTTTTCTTACATATTCAGACATAAATTGACGGCAATACCCACAAGGTAATGTCTTAACAAAATCTCTATCTTTAGCTTTCTTGCCTACTACAACAATACAAGAAAAGTTATGATTATCTTCTGATAAAGCTTTGGCAAAAGCTACACGTTCGGCACAAATTGATTGAATACCATCGTTTTCTATATTAAATCCCTTATATATTTTACCTTCACTTGTTAAAAGGGCTGCTCCTACTGTAAATCCTGAATGTCCACAGCAAAAGTTTCTCTCAGCTATTTCCTTTGCTTCTTCAATAAGTTTGTTAATTAATTGTTTATCCATATTATCACATCCTATTATAATAAAATTTTAACACAAAAAAAAAGAAAGTACTACCTTTCTTAGTTAAGTTCATATTGGTATGAAGAGATATTTTTGTTTTTTAATTTAGGTAAGATGACTGAATCTTTACTATTAAGTAATTTTTTGTAATACAATAATAAATCTTTTTCTTTATCAAAATCTGGTAAGTCACTACTATTATAAATAGTACATATTTGAAATAAATTTATATCCTCGCTTATTGTTATGGTATCTTCTTCAGAAGATTCTTCCAAGTATGAGAATAAGTCTAGTTGAACTGGAATTTGCTTACTACTTTTCTTATTTTTTTTGAAGTTAGTAAATATGTTCTTCTTAAATATTTCATTTACTGTCATATTATGTTTATTTAATGCTACGATGTATTCGTTTCCAAAGAAGATATCCCAGAATAATTTAGTATTATCTTTTAAGCTATGTCTAATTTTATTATAAGTTTTAAAGGTTAATAATGGAGAATAACTATCTTGATAAGTTTCAAAATTATCTAAATAACTTATAAATTCTTTATATTCTTTAGAATCTAGAGATATCGCACAAGCTAGTTTTAAATCTGCTAGATATGGCATTGTTTCTTCTAAGTCAAATCTTCTGATTAAGTACTTATTATTTCTGTTTAAAAATAATTTTCTTATTCTTGTATCTGATGTATCGTGAAGATACTCTTCTAATGGAATATTACTACTATTTTCATAATATACATTATGAACTTCTTTTACTACTTTTAGTACTTCCCTTAAATCATAGCAAGTTGCAAAACCTAAGGATTTACTTAGTAATTCTAAGTATAAAGGTAAATTTATATTATCTTTTTTTAAGTATGCAATATTGTTAATTATTGTACTTATATTTTCTTCTGAAAGATTTAATTTATTTAATATTTCGTAAATATTTATTATAATATGTTTACTATTACCTATTTGACATCTATTATATGAAGTATTGTGAAATGACGTAAGAAATTCATTGATTTTCTTGAAAGTCATCATATAAAAACCCCTCTTCTTGTAAGATATTTTAAGTATAAGGGGCTTTTGTGTCAAATTTTGCCTAGTTTTTTCGAATTATATATGTCTTTTTATTAGGTTAATATCTTTTATTTGACCTTGTGTAATTCCACATTTTGATAATAATTCTTCGACAGTTTGTTTGCCGTCAAATACATCTTGAATCGATGATAGAATACGAGCTTTTTCTTTTGGCTTTCTAGCATTTTGATATATATCAAATAATTTAGTAGCATACAGTGTTGATATTAAGTGAGCTGATGCCTCCAAGGCTTGTTCGTAACTATACTGGTTCATTCTTTTTAATATATCTGTTGCTTTTAAGTATTTAATTAATTCATTACAATAACCAAATCTCGCACGTTCACTTACTTTTAATAAATTACCGGAAGGATCTTGTTCTAAAGCCGCTAATTTTTCTAAAAAAATTGAGATTACTTCTTTATTGTAGTAACTTTCTGCATATCCAGGGATTGACTCAGTTTGAGTATGAGATATTTCATGGATATAAGTGGCAGTTGATAATTGTGTTAAGTTATTTCCGAGTTCAATATGTGAAAATGGTATATTAATATTTTCTTTAAAACCTGGTGCTGGTGTTATTATTAAAGCTTTTTTTACGTTACCTAGCATTGATTGTCCTTGAGTAAATTCGATTGGTAGATCAAAAGGACTTATGGTAGTAGTCAAAGAATTATAACTTTCTGCTACGGCTAGACCATCTGGTAAGCTAGTTATTCTACTATAATTTTCTTGAAGAGTCTTTATTGGTAATGAAGATATACCATGTATTGTAAAATATTTATCATAAAATGCTTTAGCACCAGTTTTTACTTCTTCTAAAGATATTGGTGGTAAATCAAATTTTTCTGGTAATTTTAAATCATTAATCAGACTTTCAATTTGAGAAAATCCTTTAATACCAGTTATTGGTGTTGTGTCTTTTTTATAACCTAAAATAGATAATTTTAAATTAGATACCTCTTCTTGGGTAAATGTTTGTTGCATATAAAATTCCCCCTTTTTTCTATTTTTGTATTATATGGTATTAAATAAAATATGTCAAAAATAGGTTCAATTGATTTACCGAATTATGCTACTAAACTTTTAAGCCATTATAAAAGGATGACTTTAATCATCCCTTCCATACAAACATTTATAATTTTTTATTTTCTCATACCACTATTGGTACTAACTATGTTCTTCAAATCAGTTTCATAGGTATAATCTTCATTATCTATTACACCACTAACTCTGATTTTGAAATCTTCTGGCAAGTTAGGATTGTCTACTTTGTATTCAGTAATTATTGTATTTTTTAATTGTTCTTCACTTGAAACATTTATTTCTTGTCCATCAGATGTTCTAATTAAACTAAGCTTAGCATTAATCTGACTTAATTTTTCTTTTAGTTGTTTAGTATATCTGATTTTTATACTATTTTTTAGGGTTTCAACTTTTAATTGACTTGTTGACTCCATTAATTTAGCGACTGAACTATTTACTTTTGAAACATTAATAGGATTAAAGTTAAGCATTCTTACGACAACCTGTTCTTTACCTGTTGGTTCCAAGTCAGATTGTATTTGAGATGTATTATCAATTGAGCTATTCTCAGAAGGAGCACTTGTGTTGAGTGATTCACTTGCTTGATTCATAGTTGGTTTAAGTTGCACTTGCTTTTGTTTTAATTGTGATTTATATTCTTCTTTTTTTATTCGTCTTTCTTCTAATAATTCAACTGTTCCTCTGTTTTTTTCGATGCTTTCAGTAATAGCTCTTCTATCTAACATTGAATTTAATATTTCAATATATTTAATTAAAGAACTTATCTGTTTTTCTAAAATAGCTTTTCTCTCAGGTGATGATACTTTATATTCTTCATACAATGCTGATATTTTCAACTCAGCATTAACTATTTTAGGAATAAATTCATTTAAATATTTTTTGTAAGAATCTTTGTATTCGACCTTTTGAATTTGAATTTTTACTATATCTTCAACTTGGCTTATAAATAATCCATATTTAATTATATAGTCTCTTCTTATATCTGATAGATTTTTTTGAATTTCTTGTATTTTATTTTTTGCTTCAGTAATGCTTTGTTCTTTTGCGATAACTTGATTTATTTTTGATTCAATATCAAAGACTTCTAATGGCAGACTGTTCTTTAATGCATCATCTATATTAAATAAAAGTGATAATAATTCGTTATTTCCGTTATTAATTATTGCAATACATTGTTTTGATTCTTCTATTAAGGCTGTGTACTTTTTTAGTCCTTCTTTTACTTCTGGTTGCAGAGCCTTGTTATCTACAAACTTAGGTTGTGGTTGAGGATTGTTTTTGGGTTGTTTAGACAATGGATTTTGTAATTGTGGTGTTGGACTTTGTGATGTTACTCCACTTTGTTTTTGGCTTTGCATTTTTACATCGTAAGTCCTCATTTTTTCTCTTGCTTTTACATCAAAACAAAATTTATCTGTATCTATTCCCCACTTTTTAGCATTGGATATGATTGCTGATTGAATTTCTTTGGTAAAATTCGGATCAAGCTTTAAAATTTCAAACGATATTTCCTCGATAATATTTTTTAAGTCCCAGTAGGTAAATTCGACTTCTTTACCGCTTCCTAAAGTTCGCGTTATCTTTGGTATGGCATTTTTATTAGCAAAATTCACAAGACTAGTTCCCATTGAATTACGGATAGCTTGATATAAATTATTTTTAAGTAGAGGTGAATTAATTTCTCGTAAACTATATCCTACCTTTTTTTCAACTTCATCTTGGTTATATGCAACACCTTTCTTTTTAGCTAATTTTTGTTCACTTTCTACAACGTAGTTGAAACGTCTTTCTAATTTGTTAATTTTTCTTTCAGTTGCTTTCATTGCAATAAAATCTTGCAATATCATATTTCGCCCCTGATAATTTACTTGCATAGTTCGATGATTAATTATCCAATTTATCGTTGTATCGGCTATGGCTGGTTCGATAGCTTTTGACCTTATTTCGTTGAAAGAGTGATTTTTACCATCTGGTGTTCTACTTGGCTCAGAACCATATCCAATCCATCCATCTATCTTTCCAGTTAAAACTGGCGGTTCTTTTGTCCTTGACACTAAGTCTGGATGCTCTTTTTTGATTTCTTTTAATATTTCTATGTATTTCATTAAATTTTCTGTTGATGAATAGATTACAATAGTATCATCTCTGCTGTCAAAATCAAATTTGAAATAATAAGGTAAATGGTGGGCATCACATTTTTCTATTATTAGAGTTGCCATTTTTAAAACATCTATTGACTCTGTATCTATATATAACCTATGTTCTATATTTGGATACTTATCTTGTTTAGCTGTAACGTATCTGGAACATACATGTGTCCATCCGCTATATTCGCCAAATGCAGTCCATCTATACTTATCAAGAGCTTCTTCTAACTCTTTATCGTTGTATTTTCCAAAAAATATATCTTCTGCTTCTTTTTTTGTTTTTACATCAGGAACTGTTTTGAGAAATTTTCTTAATTTTATTAAGTCTTCACCGTAACTACCTTTTTTATATAATTCTAAAAATTGCTCATACGTTAGAGCAAGAATACTATTTTTCCATTTATTAAACATCATTGCATAAAAATAGTCTTCATCTGCAATATAATGTTCTCCTTTTTTGTATTGTTTTTCAATGGTTTTTGTTAATTGTCCATAGAATCCACCAAATCCCTTTGAGGAATTGGCATAAGCTTTGACTAATTTTTCAATAACTACTGGGTCTTTAATAGGGTTTTGAATTTGATTATATAACTCCATTAATTCCACTTTTATCACCTCCTAAATTATAACTGATTAATTTTCTCATTAACTTTTTCTAATTCGTCTGACATTGTTTTTTTCAAATTAAGTAATTCACTAATTTTTTTAAATTCTGCTAACTCTTGGTCATATGTTCCAACTATTTTAAATCTTGTGTTATATGTTATTTCCCAATGAGTAAATCTTTCTGGTTCAGCATCAGTAAAATAATTGTTTTTTAAATTTCTTAAATCGTTCTCTTCTAATTCGCTTATAATTTCATCAGCGTTTACTAGTTTTTCTGTATAACTATCAGCTGTTTTTTCTTGGCAATTTTCTAAACTCAAATATGTGTGTGTTACTTTTTTGTTCCACTCTAGTTTATCTTTTTCAAAACCATATTTACTAATCAATTCAATACTTGTTGATATAGGCATTGCAATATTTATTTCCCCAGAATTCCAATAATAATGGCTAATTTTTAAATGATTTATTTTAAAAGGTGTTTTTTTGACTTCTACTTCTATGTCTTTATTAATTATATCTTCAAAATTTTCATACATAATTACAGCCTCCTAATATAAAGTATTATACCATAGATGAACGATATATCGAATATTTTTTATTTTGTGGTATTATTAGGTAAGAGAGGAAGATTACAATGAGAGAGTTAAAAATTAAAGGTATATATAAACATTTTAAAGGAGATTATTATTTCGTCGAAGATATAGCTATTGATAGCGAAACTAATCAAGAGTTAGTAATATATCGTATGTTATATGGAGATTGTCATTTATATGCTAGACCTAAGGATATGTTTTTATCTGAAGTTGACCATGAAAAATATCCACAAGTAATACAAAAATATCGTTTTGAATTACAAAATATAACAAGCGTTAAAAATAAATTTAAATAAAAAATAATTTATATAATTTGCTTGATAACATTAATTTAGTTTTATAGTATAAATTATTGTTTTTTATAAAGTAAACTTTGTGCAAATGAATTATATAAAAAAGAAATCTTTGAATAGAGATTTCTTTCAGAGTGTTGACAAACTACCTATTTTGAAAAATTAAATACTTTAGTTTATTCAAAGTGGGAGAAAAATACAAAAATATGAGTAATTTTAGATATCAAAACCCTAAAATTGCTCTTTTTTTAACTTTTTGTGGGAAATATAAAAGGCTGTATGACAAAGCCGGTTTAAAAAACCGACTTTGTCAACAGCCTGAAGAAATCTTTGAATAGAGATTTCTTTTTTCGTAAGCATCTTAATTTAATTGATTTTTCATAATAGTTTATATTTATTATTAAAGTCAAAAAGTGAATTTTTTTATTTTGATAATATAATTTTTCACATACTATTTTTCATTATTAATTTTAATTGGTTTATGTCTAGTTCTAGGATTTCGGATGTTTTTTCTACTGAGATGCCACTGTTTATCATTTTTATAGCTGCATCTATTTTCCCTTTTTCTTTTCCCTGTTCTATTCCTTGTTCTATGCCTTGTTCTAAGCCTTCTGCACGTCCTTCGGCTTTTCCCTCAGCACGTCCCTCAGCGCGACCTTCTGCTAATCCTTCTGCTCTAGCATCTCTTGCAACTTCTTTATGTAGACAATCTAAGTATTCTCCGTAATCATAAGTAGGTAAATTTTTGTTTAAAACAAAGTGTTCTAATGTTTCCATAACACTCTTCCTTTCCTTGTTTCCACGAATATACTTTTCCATTTCTTTGAAGCTACTACACATAAACATTGCACAGTCTAAGTATATTTCATTATTATCATAACATAACTCTTTTATTCTTGGTAAAAAAATATCATGAATTTTAATACTTTTGTTTTCTAAGTTATTTTTGACATCATATAACTTATAATCGGCGATAGCAATGTCTTTCATCTCGTGATAAAAACCATTTAAATTTACTTGTTCAACATGAATATCATCGTTATACTTTTCATCTCCTTTTCCAGAGTAGAACTCACCAGCTATTTTAAATAAATAACTAATAATTTTTGTTAGATGTTGTTTTCTTGTTTATAGGATTTAATTCAATGTTTATTTTATGTAGTTTATCTTTTGATTCGAGTAATATATCTACTTTATTAGCTATACTATCTTTATTTGTTATAGGTAGTTCATTTGATGTAATATCAAAGTCTTTAATATCAAATCCTACTACATAAGAAATTATTCTATTTAGATACTCTCTAACATCTGGATTACCATTGATCCATAAAGCTTTAAATACCATATCTTGCATAGGTGATAGGAACCCTTTTAGTTTGTCATTTGTCTTCATGACAATACCTCCCTTCACCCTATATTTACTAGGTAGGTATATTGATTTCCTTTTAAATATTAAAAAAACTATTAACTTTGTCTGTTAATAGTTCTATTTCATATAAATACTAAGTGGTATGTTATTTTATTTAATCTTCTATCATTAATTCTTTTATACTATTTAAATAACTTTTATAATTTATAAATTCTTTGTTAGTTGAATCTATACTTAATATATAAAGAACTTTACCGTATAGAGAATTAAGATAATTAATAGGTTTATCGTTGTAAATTATTTTATTTAAGTGATTATTTAAGCCATATTTTTTTATGTAATAAATAGATTGTCTTATGTTATTTCTATATTTAGATGATACTTGTAATTTGTTATTTACTATAATGCCTGTTACATTTTGTTGTTGAGAATTATTTATTATATGAATTTTTTTATTATTTATTTTTAAATTTAATTTATATAGTTCTTTTCTAATATATGTGATTATTTCTGAGGGATTAAAGTCCCCACTAAATGTCATATCATCTGAATATCTAGTATAACTAATGCCATTCTCTTCGCACCATTTTCCTACTTCTTCATCAAAATCTTTCATAACTAGGTTAGAAATGTAACTTGATGTAGGAGCTCCTTGAGGAAGACGAGATTCATAGGTACATAAGTAAGTTAATAGATAACCTACACTTTTAGGGAAATATGCTTCATTAAAACAAGCATTATAAATTCGGCAAAAATCAATGTTTTCAAAAAAATCAATAATATCAAGTTTTAAAATTGTTTTTTTATTTAGATGTGGATAAGCATTGTCTTTTAAACATCGTCCTGGATAATATGCACAAGCATACTTAGATATTTCTTTATTACTTAGAATATTTTTTAATATCTTTCTTTGAATACTTTTTAATAATCCATTAGGACTATAAATAGTTCTATAACCACTATTATGTTTTTTTATTTTATATACCTTATAGTTTCTTTCAACTCTATTACTAATCGTATAGAGTTCTTTGATTTTTTTACTACTAGATATGTTTCTATCAATAAGATTAAGAGATAGTAAAAATTCATTACATTCTTCTTTTGTATGCCGAATCATTTTACTACCTCCTTTAGAGCAATACTTAAGATATTGTAATATGGAATTCGACGGTAGCCGTAGGCGTCTACACGAATGTGTAGTATAGTCTTATGGAATATTACAATAATATGTAGAGTTAACGTTGATCCTTAGTGACTCACTAAAGTAGGAACTATTATTAAATTCCGTTCACTATTGCTCTTGCTTGTATTATAACACCAGTTTATAATTTTATGCATTTATTTATTTTTGAAAGATGTATGATGTAACAAAATAAAAGTGTACATAGAATATGTATAACAATTACAGATATCAAGGAAATAAAAAAAGACGACTCCAGTCCAATACAGAAATCATCTTTTTGCCTACCTAATCTCTCTTTTTTATTTAATCTTTTACATT
>CAZJHG010000036.1:0-15178 GCA_964545885.1 uncultured Muribaculaceae bacterium
CTAGCCCTATGATATCACACCAACCTATTAGATTAGGTGGTAAAGCTAGAACGATAAGATAACTTTAGTACTCAAGGTTATCTTGAGTATTTTTTTATGAGATAAAAAGGAGGAGAGAGAAAAATGAAATTATATAGTAATGAAATCGTATTTAGAGGACATCCTGATAAGGTGTGTGATCAAATAAGTGATGCACTTTTAGATGAATGTTTAAAACAAGATAAGGAAAGTCGTTGTGGTATAGAAGTAATGGGCGGTAAAGGGAAGATATTTATTACTGGAGAAGTTACTACTAAAGCTAAAATTGATGTAGTTAGTATTACTAAAAGAGTACTTAGTGATGTTGGCTATAATACAGATTTAGAAATAATAGATAATTTAGGAGTACAAAGTTCTGATATAGCTTTAGGAACTAATGAAGAAGTATTAGGAGCTGGAGATAACGGGATGATGTTTGGCTATGCTTGTCGAGAAACAGATAAATATTTGCCTAAAGCGATGGTTATACTACAAGAGTTTAGTGAAGCTTATGATAATTTGAGAATGAAAGATAATAGGTTTTTGTCTGATGGTAAAGCAGAGATAACTGGTTATTATGAAAATGATAGATTAGTTAGAATTAAAAACTTTACTATTTGTTATCAGAATACGGAAGAAGATAGAAAAGAAACAGATAAAATTCTTATTGATATAGCTAATAATATATGTAAGAAATATGATGTTTTAGTTGAAGAGTATCTTATAAATCCAACAGGTAGATTTTTAATAGGAGGATTTTTAGGTGATGCTGGTTTAACTGGAAGAAAGATAGTTGTAGATAGTTATCAATCTTTTGCGAAAGTTGGTGGTGGAGCTTTTTCTGGTAAGGATCCTACTAAAGTAGATAGAAGTGGAGCTTATAAAGCAAGAGAAATTGCTAAAGATTTCCTTATACATAATGATAAATATGAATGGTGTAGTGTACAGCTTTCTTATGCTATTGGGATAGAAGAACCACTTGCTATTTACATAACAACTAATAAAGGGGATATTTCAGTAAATGAAGAGTTGTATGAAGAGTGTAAATTAAGAAATATAATAAATGATTTGGATTTAAGAAATGTTTGTTATGAAGAAAAAGCTAGATTTGGACATTTTAGATAGTAAATATTGAAGTAATATAACACTGATATCTTTATCGGTGTTATTATTTTGTGTTATAATTCTTTTAGTATATATGGAGGATGAACAATGAGTAATAATGATAAGCAAAGAATAAAAAATGTTACAATGGATGATGGATATACTTTTCAAGTTTATGTTCCTGATAATGTAGATGAAGATACAAAGATATTTATATATGAACATGGTGATGGTGGATATGCTTCGGAGGATTGGTATAACTTATTTTCAGGAGTAAATGATGGTTCTGTTGATTCTATTATAGTAAGAGCTGATAGAAATTCTCATTCTTCTTCATCGGCGGCTTATATAGCAGATAAGTATGGTATTGAATATAATAATATAATTCCAGTAGGATTTAGTGGTGGAGGAGTTTATTCCTTTTATTCAGCTGGAGATGTAGCTTCTAATGTTGAAGATGGGTCAAAACCTAATGTTGCAGTATTATTGGAAGGTTCTTGTCCAGTAGCTTGGTTAGAAAGTCAAGGTTATTTAGACCAATATCAAAAAGCTAATACGGTATTTTTATATGTTCAAAATGATTCTGGTTATGGGCAGACAGCGAATGCAAGAAAAATGGCTGAAATGGGATATAATGTTTTGATTTTGAGTGATTATGTAGCTAATGGGCATTGTGACTTAAATGCATCTTTTATAACTTCTGGGTTATTAGATTATGCTGCAGGTAATGGAACACTGCCAGATAGATACGTTATTCAAGCTTATGATAAGGAAAAGGGTTGGTATACTGTTGATTTATCTACCATTTCTAATATTGAAGATGTTTATAAATTATTTGGCATAGAAGTGGGAAATGTTGTTGAATTAAAAAATTATACTTTGGCAGAATTAACTCAACTAGAGGATTTAACTTTGAGTTCAGATCAAAAAGATTTAGAAAGATATCTTAATTCTATTAGAGGAGCAATTAGAAGTTCAAGTATTTTGACTGCTAGTATTTCTTCAGGATTTTCGAGTACAACAATGATGCCAAGTCAAATTCCTGCTATTGTAAGTCGTTATATTGCATCATCAACGAATTATTTGACTAAGTTAGCAAATGAAACTGATCAATTTGCTTTAATAGGGGAATCGATTAAAGAGATGGACTTTAATTTAGAAAGAATGGCTAGAGAAGTTAATGCTATTGAGTTAGCACAAGCTACTTATGCTGATTTATCTAGTGGCAATACTGATGATAAAACAAATGATGATGAAAAATCTGATAAAAAAGATGATGTTTTAGGTAGTGTTGGTAGTTTAGATGATAAAAATGGAATTACAGATGATAAAAGTTCTGCTTCAAATGATAAGGACACTACTTCAAATGATAAAACTTGGACAAATGGTGGCAATTCTGATAATTCAGGTAATACTGGAAATACTAGTAATAATGCCGGTAATAGCGGTAATACTAGCAATAAGGGTGATACAGATAAATCAGGGAATAATGGTAGTACTAGTAATCATGGAAATTCTGGTAATTCTGGATATAGTGGAAGTGGTGTAGGTAATAATAATGGTTCAGGAAATACTGGAGGAAGTAGTAGTTCAACTGGTGGTAATAGTTCTGAGGTAGAAAGTCCGACATATGAATTTGAAGATTATGCTGATATAGTTACTAATGATGAGCAGTTAGTATTTGAAGTTAATGAGGAATATAAAATAATAGTTCATCATGGTACTGATAACCAAATAAGTAGTGTAGAGCATTATTATGATTTTGGTTCTAAGGAGAATGCTTTAGAATTGTTTGATGATATTAAAGCTCAGTATGAAGGTACATACTATTTTGAAGATATTGTTCAAGATGGTCAGTATATTAAGGTAATATTAGATAAAGATGTTTATAAGGATTTTACTTTAGAAGATTTAATTAGTAGATATGAAAAAGTAAATGGTTATGTTAAAGTTTAGGAGGATGTATAATGGCAAAAGTTGTTAATAGTGAGCTTACTGGAGGCGGTATATCAAGAATGATAAGTTTATTAGAAGGAGAAGCTACAAGTACTGCTGCTCTTAATAAAGCGATTAGTAGTTTTATGTATGATTCTTCATCTTCATTAATAGGCAAGAGTTATGATACAGCTCGTAGTAAGATGAGCCTATATTTACAAGATGTTGAAACTAGAAGTACGCTAGCTGCTGAACTTGCATCGGCTATTTCTAGTGGAGCAGAGTCATTATCTGGATATATGGAAGGCTATGATATGTTAGATGATAGTGAAATACCAGAAATTGAATCATCTATTAGCTCCTTGAAACAAGAAATAAGTAGTGCTCAAGCAACAATAAGAAGCCTAAAGTTAAAAGACCCTAAGGCAAATGTATCAGCATATACAAGTAGTATAAGTTCTTGTCAAGCTTATTTAACAGAGTTAGAAAAAAAATTAGAAAAGTTAAAAGGATTAGGTGCTGCTGACTCGGCTGCTTTTTCAGAAGCAATGGCTTTAGCTGATGGTGTTGCAAAATTTAGTGCTTCTGTTGAGGGGATTCAGGTTAGTTCAATTACTTTAGAATAGGAATATGTATGGCAGATAAAAAGAAAGATGATACAAATTTAATTAAAGAAGAGATAGATGATTTAAATTTAAAAATAATGGATTCTAGTCAAAAGAAATATTTGCTTGAACAATTACAATATGAATTAAATTCTATTAACAAAAGTTTTGACAAAATAGTTGATTTGATGTCTAGTGCTATGCAAAGTGGTTCAACTAATAGCTATTTTGATGAGATGCAAGCTGTAAATAGAAAAAATTACAAAACTTCTGATTTAAATATAGAAAGTGAAATTGGTGATGTACAAAAATTGATTAATAGATTGTCAGAAGAAAGAGATAAGTTAGAAGCTAAGATTAAAAATGAGGAATAATAGAAATGTTATTCTTTTTTTGAACTTTTCAAGTTCTTAATTAGGGTGGCTTATGGAACAATTTGTAAAGTAAGGGCGAGTGCAAAAAAATATATTGCTTTTTATGTTATAATTTTATTAGGAGTGATAATATGATAATGCCTGATTATAATGATTCGATTACTAATTTAGCTTGTTCTATAAGAAAGTATTTTGAACTTGATGTAAGACATAATGGTATTAAAGAAATAGATGATTTATTAAATAGAGAAAAACCACGTAATATAGTTGTTATTCTTTATGATGGTTTAGGATATAATATTATGAAGAGAAATCTAGATAGTGATTCTTTTTTAGTTAGGCATTGTTTAAGAGATTATTCTTCGGTTGTGCCTTGTACAACAACTGCTGCTACTACGTCAGTATTAACTGGTATGAATCCTTGTGAACATGGTTGGTTAGGTTGGGATTTATTTATAAAACCAGAAAATAAAATTGTTACAATGTTTACTAATAAACTAAAAGATACAAGTATAGTGGCGGGAGAATATGATTTACCTAGAAAGTATTATGGTTATAAATCAATTACTGAAGAAATAAATGAAAAGGGTAAATATAGTTCTAAGCAATTATTTCCATTTGGGGATAATCGCTATTATAGTTTGAAAGATATGCATAATAGAATAGTTGAAGAATGTAAGAAACCAGGGATGAAGTATATATATGCTTATTATGAAGATCCTGATAGGACAATACATTCTTTTGGTACAGAACATAAAAAAGTTAATAGAGTTATTAACAAGATAAATGATTTAACAGAAAAGTTATGTTCTAAATTAGATGATGATACTTTAGTAATAGTAACTGCTGATCATGGACATTTAAATAGTGAAGGCATATTACTGAGTGATTATGAAGATTTTTATAATACTTTAGATGGTGATGTTTGGGTAGAAGGAAGAATGTGTGCTTTTAAAGTAAAAGAAGGTATGCATGATACTTTTGAAAATTTATTTAAGAAGTATTTTGGTAATGATTTTGTTTTGAAAAGTAAGAGAGAAATAATAGAGGGAAAAATTTTTGGTACAGGTGAAGAACATAAGTTATTTAGAGAGTCTTTGGGAGATTATTTTGGATTGGCTATTAGTAATAATTTTTTTAAGTATTCAGTTAATTCAACAGATTTGGTGTCTATGCATGCAGGATTTACGGAAGATGAGATGAGAATTCCGTTAATAGTTATAACTAAGTAGGAGGTATATTTATGGAAAAGATTGCTATTATATCAGATATACATGGTAATTTAGAAGCTTTGAATACTGTATTAGATGATATTAAGAATAGAGGAATAGATAGAATTATTTGTTTAGGAGATATAATTGCTAAAGGGAGACATTTGCATGAATGTGTTCAGTTAGTAAGAGATAATTGTGATGTAGTTATACAAGGTAATTGTGATTATTATTTTAGTAGTTTTAGGGAAGCTGATAATGATATTAATAATAAGAGATTACAATATAATAGAGAGAATACTACAGAAGAGGATAGAAAGTATTTATCAAATTTACCATATTCATATGAAATGAAGTTAAGTGGTAATTTAGTTAGATTTTATCATGCTACACCAGATAGAATTAATGGGTATGTAGGAGATATGGAAAATCTAGACACTTATTATAAGATGTTTTTGCCAAGTAGTAATACTGTATCGCAAAATATTGCTGATATAGTGGTTTGTGGTCATATACATAAGTCTTATATGATGAAGGCTTTTAATAGAACAATAGTTAATGCTGGTTCGGTTGGAAATAGTTTTGAAGTGTACCGTCATAAGGATAGAGATGCTTCATATAAGAATGTTACTAAAGCTTGTTATCTTATTATAGGAGGTAATGTTGATAGTGATGAGGTTGGTTCGATATCTTATGAATTTGTAGAGCTTGATTATGATATTGAAAAAGAATTGTCTACGAGTAGGGATGCTTTTGAATATGAGGGTTTAAATAGTGAAATAAAATATGGCTTGTATCGTGATTTAGATAGTATTCGTGATAGTTTGGCTTCGAGAGGATTAAATATTGAAGATATAAAAAAAGTTCATAACGATTAGGTTATGAACTTTTTTAGAAGTTATCAGTATATGTATTTATACCAGTTTCAATTAATTTATTTAATATATCTAGTCTTAAAGGGAGTTTATCTCCTTTTATTCTTTTCATAAGAGATTCTTTGTATTCTGGATATTTTAATATAAGACGATATAGTTTTAATAGTTCTTCTAGGATATCTAGTTGAGTATCTTCTAGGATTGGGGTTGTAGAATTACTATTTGGAACTTTCCTGTATGTGAAGAATGAATCTGCATAGTAAGTGTATTTTTTTGTTTTACACATTGCTTCTAGAGTGAAAACTATGTCTTCATATCTTTTTCCTTCGGCAAATTTAATGTCTTTTATAAGAGTTGTTTTAAAACATTTTGTAGGACAACCTAGAATGTTTGTTGTAGCTATTTTTTCAGATAATGCTGTGTGAGGTTCAATGATTTCTTCGATATTACCAAATTTGTCTTTGGTAAAGTTTAAGAATATCATATCTTCATCAGTTATTAGATTAGCTAGTTTTTCTAGGACAGTATTATTTGTAAAATAGTCATCACTATCTAGGAATACAATGTAATCTCCAGTAGCAACTTTTATACCAGCATTTCTTGTACCACCAGCTTGAACTTGATAAGTAAAGAGTAATTTGTCTGGATTATATTTTTTTATTATTTCAACACTGTTGTCAGTAGAGCCATCATCAATAGCAATTACTTCATAGTTTTTATATGTTTGATTATAAACACTGGTGAAGCATTCGTCGATGTATTCTTCTTTGTTGTAGTTTGGTATTATTATTGAAAATTTTATGTTTTTCATAAGTTCACTCCAATTATTGATTTTCAAAGAAATCATTAAAGAAATTTTTAAAACTTTCGATAGTTTTTCCACCATCAAATTTTTTGATACTTTGTAAATTTTCTGTGGATAATTCTTTAAATAGAGTTCTGTTGTTGTGTAACTCTATAATTTTTTCTTTTAATCTTGTTCTTATTATATCATCATTTTTGCCATTTGCACGATCACCAATATTAAAACTTTTTTGTTTAGGACCGAATGATTCAGGAACCATTCCAACGTCTGTAGATATTAGTGGTATACCAGAGTGCATTGATTCAAGAACTGGTCTTGGAGTTCCTTCGTGTGCAGAAGCGCATAGACATAAATCTAGTTCATTATAATAAGCGGGCATTTCTTCAGGTTTTTTCCATACAATATTTCTATCTGCAAAATTTTCTTCTATTTCATATCCTTCACTTACTAATTCATCAAGTACTGGACGAATAATAGTATGGAAACCTTTTAAATCTATTCCAGTGTCGCCGCTATGTTTACTATTACCAACCCACCCAATTATTATTTTTCTTTTAGAAATATTTTCATATTCAAATCTTTCTAAATTTTCGGGGTGGTATAATTCTTCATCACAGATATCATGAACTAAACTATGAGGATTTGGAAACTCTTTTATATTACTATAAATATCGAATAATTTTTGAGTAGCAGTATAATACATTTTAGTGTATTTATTAAATATAGGAGCGTGTTCTTTGATACTTTCTTCTTCTAAATCCATATAATCATATATGGCTGTTGTAAATTTATTTTGTAGTTCTTTGATATACTCGCTATATTTATAACCAGCTTTTTTGACTTTTGATTTAAATGTATCGCTTCCCATATGTAGAAGCATTCTTCTATTTAGGAAGTGAACTAAATCATATTTTTTTAATTTTTCACTAAACTCAAAAAATTCATCAGCTTGAGCTCTTCTATCATAATATTCAATGTCTATATTGTATTTGTTACTTAATTCTTTTTGTAATTTTTTGGCTATGCTGTCAAATGCCCATCCTGGGATGTCAGCAACTATACAAATATTCTTTTTCATAATACACCTAATTATTTTATAATTCCTGCTAGTCTTAGCTTTTGTCTTTCATTTAAAAAGTTAAAATATAATTCTGTGTTATATTTCATTAAACAAATACAAGATTTTTGATAGTCATTTAATAATTTGAAAAATTCTTCTTCATTTTCTTTTAAGTAATTTAATAAAATTTTATTAAATTTAGTTACTTGTTTTTCTATTGTTTTGTATTTTCTTTCAGTTATTACATATTTGGTACTTAGAGCTAGTGATGATTCTAAGAATGCATATATATTGTATGGCTCTAGTTCTTTAAATTTCTTTTTTACTATTTTGTATCTTTCTTCAATAGCTTTTCCGAAATCTTGAAGATTTTCTTCAGAGATAGTAGCTGTTATACTATCATCTCTTTTTACGTAGTTATAACAACTTTTATTTATGAAAGATACTTTACTAGCTTTACTAAGTACTTCTAAGGTAAATGCCATATCTTCATAATTTATACCTACTTGGAATTCGCATATTATACTTTTTTTATAGATTTTATTCCATACAAAATTTTTTAATATTTTTTGAGAAAGTAGTTCTTTTATTATATTAGTTCCTTCGATAGTAATTAATTCATTTTCTTTTAATTCCGTTTCTTTAGAACCGTTATATAAGATTGTTCCATCTTGTTTAATTACGTTGTAGTTAACAGATGCAACATCTGAATTTGTTTTTGTAATACAATTGTACAATGTTTCTAGATAATCTTCATTAATATAGTCATCACTATCTATGAAGACAATATAGTCGCAAGTACTTGCTTTAATACCAGTATTTCTTGTTGCGGATATGCCTTGATTATTTTGATGAATAACTTTTATTCTGTTGTCTTTTTTTGCATATTCATCACAGATTTTACCAGATTCATCAGTTGAACCGTCATTGATGAGTAAAATCTCTATAGCATTATAGGTCTGGTTGATAATACTTTCTATACATTTTGGTAAATATTTAGCTATATTATATACAGGAACTATAACACTAATATTTTGTGCTTTCATTTTTTTCCTCCAAATCTCGAAAATAAAAAGCCATAGAGAAAACTATGACTTTAATTTCTCCTTTATTTTTCCGGGTTAGCTGACGGGTTAGGAATAAAGGCTCCTTCTTACGATTCACCCCAAAAATTTGGTTCCCCGGTCTTTTTCAAGATTGAATGTATGTTAACATATTTTAAATTAATTAGCAAATTTTGAAAGCTCTAGTCCGGGTGTTTCCGATTTTTAAAAGTTATTTAATTTTGTTTTTTTGGCTATTGTATGGGATTTAAATTGCATTAGTACTTTATGAATATTTTTATTAATTATATGTCTTTTTTGCTTACTTTTCTTGTTTATGAGAGATTATTTTGATATACTTAGATTGATAATAGGAAAGTAGTAAAGAGTATGAAGAAGTTGAATAATATAAAAATTTTAATTGTTTTTAGTTTTTCTTTTGTTATTTTGGCTTTAATATTTTCTTTTTCTAATGTTGTTTTAGCAGATAAGACTATTAATAAATCAACTGCTTCTACACCAGTAACCTTTAAGCAATGTGTTATTAGTGAAGAGTATAAAGCTTGGGAACTATTAAGTGATGAAGAAAAGAATAATACTATAATGCCAGCGATGTGTGATAGTGAAGCTAATCAAAGTAATATAGCTGTTTCTAGTGTAATATCAAAAATAGATTCTATATTTACAGAAGATGTAAGTGGAGTTTTACCTACTAAGTATAATACTGGTGATTATAGTTATGCTCCGATAGTTAAAAGTCAGGGTAATACTGGATTATGTTGGGCTTTTGCTACTGCTACTAATATGGAAACATTATTAGGAAAAATATATAATATAAACTATGAATTGTCACCAAAACATATAGAATATGTTAGTACTCGTACTTTTTCAAATAATAAAATTAATGAGTATGGATATAATAGGACACTTAATTCTGGTGGTAATTATTTTATGGCGGCAAGTTATTTAGCTAATGGGCTTGGTCCTATATTAGAAGAAGAAATGCCGTTTTCTGAAGATGTATCAACTATTGATATAAGTGAAATACAAAATAAAAATAAAATATTAGATGTAAATAATGTAGTTTTAGAAACTGGTGTTGTTGGAAAAGGTTGTTCTCAAAAAGAAATAAATAAATTAAAACAATACGTTTATGATTATGGCTCAGCGGCTATTAATATTTATATGACTTATCATGAGTCTTACTTTAATGCTAAAAATTATGCTTTATACTATGATGGAAAAGCTTCTATTAATCATGCTGTTACCATTGTAGGATGGGATGATAATTATTCAAAAGATAATTTTGGTAATGTTAAACCTTCTAGTAATGGAGCTTGGATAATACAAAATTCATATGGCGATGATTGGGGAAATAATGGATATTTCTATCTTTCTTATGAGGATTCACATGTATGTGATATCTTTATGGTAGCAACTGAGGTTGATGATGAAATAGAAGATAATGCATATATATATGATAAACTTGGCTATATAACATATTATGGATTTGGAGATGGTAATTCAAATTTTACTACAGCTTATGCTATGAACGTGTTTGAAAAGAAAAAAGGTGTATCTGAGACTTTAGAAGAAGTAACTTTTGGAACAAGTGGAACAGGTTCATATAAATTATACTTATATGAAGGTAATGGTGAGAATGTAGAAGTATCTAATATGAAATATATTGGTAGTGGAGACATTGATTATGCTGGTTATATAACGCATAAGTTTGATGAACCTTTATTACTTGGGGATGATATAGATAAATTTTCTATTGTAGTTTATTATAATATGGATACTAGTACTGTACCTGTAACTTTATCAGATTCATCGGCTGTTAAATATAAATATATTACATTAGAAAGGTATCAAAGTTATGTTTCTGTTGATGGGGTAGAGTGGAATGATTTATATAACGATAGTAGTGATGAGATACTAATTGCGTCTATAAAAGCTTTTACTAATAATGTAAATTATTCATATTATTTAAAGAATATTAATTATGAAAAAAATAGTAATGGTTATTTACTTGATATAGGAGTTAGTTCAAGGAATATAAATAATAATTTAGTAGATATAGTTATTTCTGATAGTGATGGTAAAGAAGTAAACTTTTATAATTTAAAGAAACTTAATGATAAAATTGAATTACAACTTGATAAAGAAGTAAATTATGGTAAATATTCAATAAATATTTATTATAATGGAGTTTTACTTGATAGTAAGAGTTTCTTTCTTGGAGAAATATTTAATAGTAGTATATATACTATTGATCAAGAAAATTATATAGTATATGTAAAACCTAATACTAGCATAAATGATTTTGTTAAGAATGTATCAGGGATAGTTGGTACTTATTCATATAATAAGAGTTATTCTGGTGTTGTTTATACTGGATTAGTTGTTGATAATTATACTGTTGTTGTATTAGGTGATGTAACTGGTGATGGTTATGTAAAAATGAATGATGTAATGAAAATAAGTAGTTATATTGTTGAATCTTCTGGTTTATCAGATGTATATAGATTATTAGCTGCTGATGTAACTGGTGATGGCTATGTAAAAATGAATGATGTAATGAAGATTAGTAGTTATATAGTTAATGGAGGTAGTTTATGAGAAAAAGAAGTATTTTTATAATTATGTTATGTTTATTTATAATGCCTTCATTTGTAATGGCTGCTAATGTTTCTTTATCTTTGAATTGTCCTACTATGGCAGTATCTGGTAGTGAAATTGAATGTAAAGTTAATATAACAAGTGATGTGTTAGTAAGTGGTGTTAAAGCTAATTATACTTCCGTATCAGGACTTACATATGTTAGTTTTACTCCTCAAAGTGGTTTTACGACTTATAATGATTCTTCGTCAGGTTTTGCTATTGGAAATACCGCAGGAAAAAGTGGAACTAATACAGTAGGAATTATAAAATTTAAAGTTAGTGGAAATGCTTCGTTTGTGCTTTCTAGTATAGATATAAGTGATACGAATTATAAATCATATTCTACGGGGAATAAAAGTGCCTCTATTAGATTAGCTTCAAATGATGCAACATTAAAATCATTGTCATTAAGTAATAGTAGTTTGTCGCCATCTTTTAAAGCTGGAACAACAAGTTATACTGCTACTGTTGATGCTAGTAATGTGACAATAAATGCTACCGCTAATAATAGTGGGGCTAAGATAAGTGGGACTGGTAATAAAACATTAAAGTATGGTAAAAATACATTTAATATAGTTGTTACTAGTGAAGCTGGAACTACTAAAACATATACAATAGAAATTACTAGATCAGATAATAGAAGTACAAATAATTATTTAAAGTCATTATCTGTTAATTCGGGGAATATTACTTTTAATAAAAATACTACTTCATATAATTTAAATGTTAGTGGAGATGTTAGTTCTTTAACATTAAGTGCTTCTTTGGAAGACAATAAAGCTTCATTTGTTTCAGGATATGGACCTAGAAATGTAAATTTAAAATATGGAGAAAATATAGTAGATGTAAAAGTAAAATCTGAAAACGAAAAAGTTAAAACTTATACATTGAAAATAAATAGAGAAGATAATAGAAGTACAAATAATTATTTAAGTTCAATTGAATTAAGTAGTGGGAAAATTGATTTTAATAAAGAGATTACTGAATATTATGTTAGTGTACCTTGTGATATTTCTCATATAGATATAAATGCTAACGTTGAAGATGAAAAAGCTCAACTAGTTGTTAATAATATAGATTTAATGTATGGTGGAAATGTAATTACAATAGTAGTTACTGCTGAAAATGGGGATGCTAAGACATATACATTGAATGTAAAAAGATTAGCTGAAGAAGAAAAAATGTCTGATAATAATAGTGTTGTTTCAATGTTAATATTTGGACATGAATATGACTTTTTAAATGATGTATTTGAATATAATTTAACTATTAATAGTGAAGAAGATAAATTATTATTTAATATTGAACTTGAAGATGATGCTGCTCATTATGTTATTGATGGAAATGAAAACTTAGTAGATGGTAGTGTTGTTACTGTAAGAGTAACTTCAGAGAGTGGACTTCAAAATGAATATAAATTTAATATAGGTATTAAAGATACAAAAAAAAGTAATAATTCTATATTGTTTATTATTTTGGGATTTTTATTAGGAGTAGTTACTACATTATTTGTTTTATTCTTAAGTAAAAATGTAAAGATAAAGAAAACATCTGTGAAAGAAGAACAATCTGATGTTCAATTAGAAGAAAAAATTGAGCATGAATATATAAGTGAAGAAGAGTTACCTTCTTTAAATAATAAATTTTATTAAAACTTGTTAGTTAATAATTTTTTAATAATTAATTATGGTAAAATAATGCTGTTATTGGTAAGGAGTGATATATATGATTTATTATGGTGATGTTTTTGATAATCAAGAGATAATAAATATAGGCTTATTACTTAGTGATTTTAAAAATGGAAGTTTAACTTATAGTGATTTTAAAGAAAAGATGGCTTTACTTGGTTATGAATTAGATGTATCTGTTGTTGATACTAAAAGATTTAAATTACTTAAAGATGTAGAAGATTTTAAAAGAAGAGTTGAGAGTAATCAAATACTTAGTAAAGATGTAGATAAATATATAGCTAAGACAAAAGATGGAAATGAAGTATATTTTAATTATGATAGAAAAATGATTGAAGTATTAGCTAGTTATGGTGATGAAAAAGCTCAAAAAGTATTAGAGGGAATAAGAAAATTTGAAAGAAAAATTTCTGGTAAGGGAGAAGTACAACCTGCTAGTAGAAGAAAGTAGATGGAGAAGTCTACTTTTTTCGTGGATTAAATTTGTGTAATAACACTAAGTGTGTTGTTATAAATATATTTTTGGAGGTAAGAGTATGAGAACAGTAGGAACTGTTGTGAGAGGTGTTAGAGCACCTATTATTAAAGCTGGAGATGATTTAGCAAAAATAGTTGTTGATTCATTATTAGCAGCACAAGAAGAGGAGGGATTTAAATTTAGAGATAGAGATATTGTTGCAGTTACAGAAGCAGTAGTTGGTAAAGCAGAAGGTAATTTTGTAAGTGTTGATGATATTGCAGAAGATGTTAAGAAGAAATATCCTTCAGGAGAAGTTGGATTAGTATTTCCAATTCTTTCTAGAAATAGATTTTCTATTTGCTTAAAAGGAATAGCTAGAGGAATGAAAAAATTATATATTCAATTA
Source organism: uncultured Muribaculaceae bacterium (assembly GCA_964545885.1). Lineage (GTDB taxonomy): Bacteria > Bacillota_I > Bacilli_A > RF39 > UBA660 > Coprovivens. Next base: position 14,249 of record CAZJHG010000036.1, read on the forward strand.
TCATTTCCTTCTGATGAAGTAGGCAATGGAATATTAGATGAAGAAGTATTTGAAAAGAGTAAATATAACTTAAGTAGTGTAATTACTGAAGCTCAATATAAAAGAACTTTTGGGAAGTTTTTACATCCATTTACTGGAATTAATATGGTAGATTTTTATAGAGATTTAGTTAAAAGTGAAGATTGTGAAGTAGAGTTCGTTTTTTCTAATGATCCTAAGACTATATTAGAATATACTAAGAATGTTTTAGTATGTGATATTCATACTAGAGAGAAAACGAAGAAATTGCTTTCTAAAAGAGGAGTTACAGTATTTGGTTTAACTGATGTAATGGCAGAGCCTGGAAGTACTGGTGGGTGCAATCCAGAATATGGCTTGTTGGGGTCTAATAAATCTACTGAAGAAAGATTAAAGTTATTTCCTAAGACTGGAGATAAACTTGTTAAAGAAATTCAAAGAAATTTAAAAGAAAAAACTGGTAAGAATATAGAAATTATGGTTTATGGGGATGGTGCTTTTAAAGATCCAATTGGGAAGATATGGGAACTTGCTGATCCAGTAGTTAGTCCTGCTTATACTGAAGGATTAGTTGGTACTCCAAATGAACTTAAATTGAAATATATTTCTGATAATAAATATAAAGATTTAGCTGGTGATGAATTAGTTGCAGCAATGAAAGAAGAAATAAAAGCTAAAGATAAGAATTTGAAAGGTAAGATGGAAACACAAGGTACTACACCAAGAAGATTAACTGACTTAATAGGCTCATTATGTGACTTAACAAGTGGTTCCGGTGATAAAGGGACACCAATAGTTTATATTCAAGGTTACTTTGATAATTTTGCGGATGAGTAAGATAAAATTTTAGAAGCGAGAGTTAGTGTAGAATAAGTGTGGAGGTTTTTCTCCAAAAAAGATTTATAATTTAAT
>CAZJHG010000037.1:0-15105 GCA_964545885.1 uncultured Muribaculaceae bacterium
AGCCTTATAGGCGTCAGAGAAAAACCACTAGCTAGGCTAGTGGATTATTTTTTTAATTTTTTTAAATAAAAAAAGGAAATACAACTATTAAGGTAGTAAATATAGGGTGAAGGGTGGTGTTTGGAATAAAATATAAATTAAAAGAATTATTAAATATGAGGGAGGTTTAGGATATGAAGAAAGTATTATATAGTTTAATAATTTTAATTAGTAGTTTTTTTATAATAGGAAGTAAAGTTAATGCAGAAACTTTTTATGAAGGGAGTTATATAAACTCAGAATATATAAATAAAGTAATTGATGGTAAAACTTATTATATGACAATGCAATATATAAAAGATACTAAAGGTAATATAGTTTATTGTTTAGAACCATTTGTAACTTTTGAAAATGGTAAAAGTTATACAGAATATACAGGAGATTTGACTGAATATAAAAGTTTAACTAGTGAACAAAAAAGAAAGATATCTTTAATAATATATTATGGATATGGTTATAAAGATAGAACTAGTAGTAAATGGTATGTTGTTACTCAATATTTGGTATGGAAAGTAGTAGATAGTAAAGCTAATATATATTTTACTGATACTTTAAATGGTAAGAAGATAAGTAAGTATAGTAGTGAACAAGAAAGTATCTTAAATGATGTTAATAAGCATGATTTAGTACCTAATTTTGTTAAGGATTATGATGTTTCTTATAACAAAGATTTTATTATTGATGGATTAGATAAAGAGTATGAAATAGTTAGTAGTGATTATAAATATAGTTATACTAATAATAGTTTTATTATTAAGAATGTATTGAATAGTGGAAGTGTTAGTATACGAAGAATTAGTAATTATTATGATGGAAATGTAGTTATTTATGATAGTAATAATTCTCAAGATGTAATAAGACCTGGTAATGTAATCAATGAAACTTATGATATGAAGATTAATGTATTAAAAGGTAATATTATTTTAGATATTAGAAATGATGATAGTGTTTATACTGTAGAAAGTGATTTTAGTAATACTTGTTATGAGTTAGTTAAAAAAGATAAAGTTATTGAGAAAGTATGTACTGATAGCGAGTCTTTAGTTTATAAGACGGAAGATTTAGAATATGGGGATTATCAAGTTAGACAAGTTAGTAATGGTATTGGGTATTTGCCTGATAGTAAAGTTTATAATGTAAGTATTTCAGCTAGTAGTGCTAATCCTACTATAATTTTATATAATAAGTTAATTAGAAATGATATTGAGATAATTAAGTATGCTTGTAAAGATAATATTTGTATTTACGAAGAGAATGCTGTTTTTGGAATTTTTGATAAAAATGATAACTTGATAGATAGAATTTCTACTAATAAAGATGGTTATGCCTATATAACTTTAGGTTATGGAAACTATATAATTAAACAGATTAGTGGTTTAGATGGATATACTTTGAGTAATGATTATACTGAGAGGATTCTTGATGAAGAAACAAATCATTTAAGAACGTTGGAGAATTTTTTTATAGAAGAGAAAAAGGAAGTATTGGGAGAAGCTTTGATAGTTGAGGAGATACCTGATACTAGGGTTGATAGAAAAAATATTATTGATAATATATTTGACATTATTAAGTCAATAATTGAGGCAATATTTGATTTATTTAAATGATTTTTATATAATATTTCCTATCTAGGGGGAGTATATATGCAAGAAATATATGACTTAATTGATAAGTATGTAAATTATCGCTATGTAGTTATTAGGTTGAATGCTAAATTAAATAATTTGCCTGATGATATGTGTGATACTTCTGTTGCGTGTGATTATAAAGAATTGGGAATTGATGATGAGTATGTTATTGCATTAGAGTTTAATTCTTCTGATACTAAAAGTCTTGTTCGAGTATATGACAAATTAAGTGCTCAAGTTTGTTCAATGAATTCAAAAATGTATGAAATGATTTTTAATTTATCTTTGGAAGAAAAGGGAATGTTATTTAATTATCTTTTAGAAAAATGTGAACAGTTAACAGATGAAGCTAATTATTATTATGATGGATATAGAAGAACTGTTGATTTAATTGAAAAAGCTGATAAAGATAGTAATATAAAACGTAGTCTTGGTAAAAGTGCAAATATTTTATATAGTAAATATTATGAGTTAGATGCAATTAAACAATCATATATTTATTTAGGTTGTTATTTAAGTAGTATGGTTGGACGTAACTTTAATGATGAAGCGAAATCTAAGGATGGAAAGTCATTGTAAAAGGCGGAATGGATTATTCCGTTTTTTTTTGCAAAATTTTCCAAAAATTGTGTTTTTGTGTTAAAATATTGTGGTATTTGAGATTTTTAGTGAAAAAATGCAAATAAAAAAAGGAAATTGAATAGTTACCTATAATAATTATAAGTGAGGGGTGATTTTTAATGGCTTTATTTAGTGCTGAAGAAATTAATGCTATTAGAGCAAAAGCAGATATCATCTCGATTGTAGGTAGTTATATACCATTGACTCAAAGAGGGAAAAATTATTTTTGTGTTTGTCCTTTTCACGATGATCATTCTCCTAGTATGAGCTTATCATCTGAAAAACAAATTTATAAATGTTTTTCTTGTAATGCAACAGGAAACGTATTTACATTCGTTTCTGAATATGAAAACGTTTCTTTTATAGAAGCAGTTGCAATAGTTGCAGACAAGTGTGGAATAGAGTTATCGAAAGAAGCTTTTAAAAATAATGCTCCGCAGTTATTTAAAGAAGAACATGAGATAATGGAAATAAGTCAGAAATACTTTTTAAATAACTTGAGAACTGATGCTGGTAAAGAAGCTATAGAGTATTTAAAAAAACGTGGTATTAATGATGAAATAATTAAAGAATTTGGAATTGGACTTAGTATTGATAGTAATGATTCTTTGTTTAAATTATTAACTAAAAAAGATTATGATACTAAAAAATTATTGGATATTGGATTAGTTAATGATGTAAATGGTAAAATCTATGATATGTTTAGTAGAAGAATTACTTTCCCTCTTTGGGATAAAGATGGAAACATAGTTGGTTTTAGTGCGAGAATATATCGTGGAGAAAAAGATGTTTCTAAGTATATGAATAGTAGGGAGTCTAAGATATTTAAAAAGGGCGAGACTTTATACAACTATCATAATGCTAGAGATGCAATAAAAAGAGAAAAGAAAGTAATTGTTGTTGAAGGATTTATGGATGCCATTAGAATTTCAGCTTCTGGTATAAAAAATGTTGTTGCTTTACAAGGTACGGCGATGACTAAGGAACAAATTACTTTGTTAAAAAAACTTAGATCTAAAGTTATTTTATGTTTAGATAACGATAGTGCTGGTGAACTTGCAACAGTTAATAATGGTGAGGAATTAGTTAAGAATGATATTGAAACATTAGTAATAAGACTTAGTGGTGAAAAGGATCCTGATGAATATATTTTAGCTAATGGAGTTGAAGCGTTTTTAGAAAATGTTAATAGTCCGATTACATATTTTGAATTTAAGATGAATTATCTTAAACAAAATAAGAATTTGGATAATGTAGAAGATTTATCTGCATATATTAATGATGTTTTAAAGAATTTAGCTAATAACACTGATTCAATACTTAGAGAAGTAACGCTTAATAAAATTTCTAAGGAATATGATTTATCTTTAGATGTATTAAAGAGTAAATTAAATAATTTTGAACCTGTTGAGGTTAAATCTGTTGTTAAACCTGTGATGGTTGCAAAAAAAAGAAAAGATGCTTATTCTATTGGTTCTGAAAAAATATTATATTTTATGATGAATGGAGAAGAATATATTAATGAGTATCAAAAGAAATTAGGATATTTTAGTGATCCTATATATAGAGAAATTGCAAATGAAATTGTATATTTTTGTAATATGATGAAAGCAATTACTGTAGCAGATTTCATTACATATGTTACCGATAAGGTTGAGATAAGGGATAAAGTAATGGAAATAGTAAATGATTCGGTAAATGATGAAATTACTGTTGAAGCTATGGATGAGTATATATTAGCTGTTTCAAAAGTAATGACTAAAAATGAAATTAAACGGTTAAAAGACTTGATAAAAAATGAACTTGATGTTGATAAAAAAATGAAAATAGCTATGCAAATAGCAGAATTAAAAAAAGAGGATGTGTAGGTATGGTTGAAATTAAAAGTTTTGAAGAAAGAAAAAAAGAATTAATTGAACTAGGTCAAAAGAACAATAACGTTTTAACATTTGAACAATTGGCAGAAGCTTTAAAAGGACTAGATATTGATAATGATTCTTTAGATGATTTATATAATTCTTTGATGGAAAATGGAATAGAAGTAGTAGCTGATGACTCTTCTAGTTCTGAAGGACCAAAATTAGATGATAAAGAAGAAAATTTAGTTCTTACAGATGAAGAAATTACTAAGGATATAAATATTAATGATCCTGTTAGAATGTATTTAAAAGAAATCGGACGTATTAGCTTACTTAGTACTGAAGAAGAACTAGAATTATCTGTTAGAATTGCTAATGGAGATGAATCTGCTAAGAATATATTGGCTGAATCTAACTTACGTTTGGTTGTTTCTATTGCAAAAAGATATGTTGGTAGAGGATTACTTTTCTTAGACTTAATTCAAGAAGGTAATATTGGATTAATGAAAGCTGTTGAAAAATTCGATTATGGTAAAGGTTATAAATTTTCAACTTATGCTACATGGTGGATTAGACAAGCTATTACTAGAGCATTAGCTGATCAAGCAAGAACTATTCGTGTACCAGTTCATATGGTTGAAACAATTAATAAAATGGCTCGAGTTCAAAGACAAATGACTCTTGAACTAAACAGAGAACCTAGTGAAGAAGAATTAGCTGAAAAAATGGGAATTGGTGTAGAAAAAGTTAGAGAAGTTATGAAAATCAGTCAAGATCCAGTATCATTAGATACACCAATTGGTGAAGAAGATGATTCTCATTTAGGAGACTTTATTAAAGATGAAAGAAGTATGAGTCCTGAAGAGTATGCTACTAATGAAATCTTAAAAGAAGAGATTAGAAATGTATTAATGACGCTTCAAGAAAGAGAACAAGAAGTTCTTGAACTAAGATTTGGCTTAGTAGATGGTACTAGTCATACACTTGAAGAAGTTGGAAAAAAATTCAATGTTACTAGAGAAAGAATTAGACAAATTGAAGCTAAAGCTTTAAGAAAACTTAGACATCCTTCAAGAGCTAAAAAACTTAAAGATTTCTTAAGTGACTAAGATTAGTAAGAGATTAAAAGCTTTAGTAGAATTTGTTGAAAAAAAAGATAAAATTGTTGATGTTGGATGTGATCATGGTTTACTTAGTATTTATTTGATTGAAAATAATTTAGTTAGTAAAGTTATTGCTAGTGACGTAAACCAGAATGCTTTAAATGGAGCGATAAAAAATATACAAAAGAGAAATCTTGATATAGAAACTGTTTTAAGTGATGGAATAAAAAATGTTAATATGAGAGGTATAAATACTTTGATTATCTCTGGAATGGGGACAAATACTATACTTCATATATTAAGTGATAATAAAAAATTAAAAAATGTAAATAAATTAATTTTACAATCAAATAATGATCATGAAATATTAAGAAAAGAACTTAATGATAAAGGTTATTATTTAGATAAAGAAAATTATGTTTTTGATAAAGGTAAATGGTATGTTACTTGTTTATTTGTTAAAGATGAGAAAAAAAATACAAAGGAAGAAATTAAATATGGTTTTTTAAATAATCAAGGTTATAATAATTATTTAATTCAATATAATAAAAAAATATTGAATAAAATTCCTTTTATGGCTGTTAAAGCTAAATTAAATGCTTTAAAGAAGTTATATGATTTAAAAAGAGTTATTTCTAATAAGAAGTAGCTTTTTTATTGGAAAAAAGTAGGTCTGTTAATTGAATGTTGTGTTTCTGAATTAGTTTGGGTATGTTCAGTTATTTTTTTAATTGTTTTAGATATATTATTTGTTTTAGATGGAATATTTATATTAGATAATATTTCATTTGATTTAGATATTAATGGTTTTACTTGCTTATATAAGGGGATTACTTGATTGGCAACATTTAATGTTTTAGATAATCCATTTACTATCTTTAATAGAGAGAAATTATTGTTCATATAATCACCAATATATTATATGTTTCATAATTACTTTTTAATAATTGTATGATATAATTTTTATATTAGAATTAGGGAATATTGAGTTGGTGATGTGATGGCTTTTGATATATTTATTATATGTTTTTTGTTTATTGTAGGTATATTGTTTGGATTAGTAGATGTTGTAATAGGACTTAAATTACCTTTAAAAAACAGAGAAATATTTAATGTCTGTGATGAGTGTAATCATAGATATAAATGGTATGAAATGATTCCTATATTTTCTTTTTTTCTTAGTAATGGAGAATGTGCGTATTGTCATACGAAGTTGAATCTTTGGTATTCTTTTTTGGAATTGTTATCTGGATTACTTTTTTCTTTTTCTTATATGATATATGGTTTCAGTTATGAAATGATTGTTATGATTTGCTTAACTATGTTATCTACTATTATATTTGTTAGTGATTTTAAATATTTTATTATATCTGATGAACCTTTAATTTGTTTTGGATTATTTATATTAATTTTGAAATTAGTATTTTGGGGATTTGATACGTTTATACTTTCAGTATGTAGTGGAATTATTATATTTGTGTTTATGCTTGCTATTAAATTTGTTGGAGATAAAATATTTAAACAAGAATCTCTTGGGGGAGGAGATATTAAATTAGCTGTCTTTTTTGGTTTAGTTTTAGGAATTAGATTAGCAATTATTTCCTTGGTTTTGGGTTCATTCTTGGCTTTTCCTTATGCGGTTTATTTGTCTTTTTCTAGTAAGGCAAGAGAGATACCTTTTGGTCCTTTTTTGATAAGTGGGTTATACTTGGTATTTTTATTTATGGAACCAATTAAAACTTTTTTATCGGTGGTTTTTTAAGAGCTTTTGCTCTTTTTTTTATAAAAAAAAGAACACAATGTGTTCTTAGACTATGCTTATATATGAATTATAATCAAGATCATCGGTATCTTCATCATCTTCTTCAGTTAGATTTATTGAAGAGTCAGTTTCTTTGTTTTCACTTTGAGTAGTTTGTGTTTCTTCTTTTTTGTTTTCTTCTTGTGTTTCATCTTCAACTTTTATAGGTGATGATTCCTCAGTTACTTGTTCTTCTTGTGTTTCTTCTTGTTGTTTTTGATTTTGAGAATCTTTGTTTTGATTATTTTCTGTTTCTTTATTTTCTTGAATTTCTTGAATTTCTTGAATTTCTTCTAATGATTTTTGACCATTACCAAGAATATATTCTTTTATATCTTTTTCTTCTTCTGTAAAGTCTGTTTTTATATCGGTAATTCTTATTGCTTCATTAAATGTAGTATCTCCGTTAATTACTTTTTTAAATGTATCTTTTAATATTGAATTATTATTTTCATAGATTATTTTTCTTATTAAATGGTGTGGTTTGTTATTAGAAATTGCATTTCTTAATTCGTCATCTATTGTTACAACTTCTACTACAGGGATTTGATCTATGTAGCCATTTTGACATTCTTCACAGCCTTTTGGTACATATAATTCTTCAATATCGATATCTAAAATTCTTTTTATAATTGTTTTTTCATATGTAGTAGCTTTTTGCTTTTCACGACAATTAGGACATAATTTTTTTACTAATCTTTGAGAGATAACTCCTAATAAATTAGAACCTAGTAGGTAATTTTCTACATCCATATTTAATAAAGTTTCAATAGTTGAATAAGCATTTTTAGTATGTAGTGTTGAAATAACTAATCTACCTGATACTGATGCCCTTACTGCAGTTCTTGTAGTTTCATCATCTATTAGTTCATTTATACATATTACATTAGGATCTTGGAGTAAAACATTCTTTAAAATACTTTTATAAGTTAAACCTTTATCAGGTGCTATTTGTACTTGGTTTATACCTTCTATTTCCATTTTTATTGGATCTTCTATAGATATAATATTTAATGCTTTAGAATTAATTTCTTTTAAAATTGAATACATAGTAGTAGTTTTTCCTGATGAAGTAGTTCCAGTTATTAAAATAATACCTTGAGGTTCTTTTAATAGTTTTTTTATTTTTTCTACATCGTCTGGGGTTATACCTATCTTACTAATGCTTTTTATGTTTTTGGCGTAGTTAGAAATGTGAACTACTAGTTTTTCACCATTTATTACTGGAAGAGAAGATACTCTCATATTTGTAGTACGTCCTTCTAATTCAAAATTAATAGTACCTACTTGTGGTAAGAGAGATTCTGTTATATTCATTGATGATAATATTTTTATTCTAGTTATTATATTTGTTTTAACATTATCTGGTGCAGTTGTGTATTCTACTAAATTACCGTTTATTCTGAATTTAATTAATAAATCATTTGGACGTGGATCGAAATGAATATCTGTTGCTTTCATTCTAATTGAATCAGTTAGTATTTTCTTTACTACACTTACGGTTGGTTCTTTTTCAAAGTCATATTCTTTTAATGCCATTTTAGCCACCTCTTTTTATTATTCTTACTTTATAATTATAACATACTTCTTTTTTTACTCAATAAATTTTATTGCAAATAATTGATGTTTGTTTTATAATACACTTAAATATGTTGAAGAAGAGGAGTACTTTGTTTGGATACTTTAGAGAGTTCGTGGCTGGTGAAAACGAATGTTGAAGACTTAGGAAGGTTGCTTTGGAATAGAATAATGTATATAAGTTATTTCGTTAATCGCGTTAAGATAAGAGTGTATGATAATTCATAAACTAAGGTGGTACCACGTGTTATGCGTCCTTAGATTATGAATTTTTTTATTTATAGAAAGGGAAATTATTGTGATAGAAGCATTTGATAAGTATGTAAGTAACTATGATTTTAATGATGATAATATTAAGCTAAAATATGAACATTCTATTAGAGTTATGGGATTAATGGAAAAATATGCAGAATTACTTAGGTTTAGTGAAGAAGATATTCGGATAGCCAAGGTAATAGGTTTACTTCATGATATTGGGAGATTTGAACAATTAAAAGTTTATCATACATATAATGATTATAATAGTGTGGATCATGCCGATTATAGTGTTACTCAGTTATTTGATAAGGATGAAATAAAACAATTTGCTGATAAAGAAGAATGGTATCCAATAATTAAATTTGCTATAAAAAATCATAATAAACTAAATATACCTGCTACTAATGATGAACGAGTCTTAAGATTAACTAAGCTGATAAGAGATGTTGATAAACTTGATATAATGTATTTACTTGGAGTATTAGGAGATTTAAATAAAAAGATAAATCGAACATTGGAGATTACTCCAGAAGTAGAAAAATATATATTTGAGCACAAATGTGTGGATAGTAAGATAGCTAATAATTATAATGATAGATTGGCTTTACAATTTGCTTTTGTTTTTGATATTAATAATGATTTGATATTGAAAGAGTATAAGGAATATTTTATGGCTTATTATAAGCAACTTGAAGATGATGGAAGATTTAAAAATATATATGAAGAAGTAATTAGATATATAGATGAAAGGATTGATAAAAATGAAAGAAATAGAAACTAAGTATAATCATTTGAAAATTGAAGAAGGAAAATATAATAATTGGAAAAAGGCTGGATATTTTAATTCTGGGGATAAGAGTAAGGATCCATTCTGTATAGTAATACCTCCACCAAACGTAACAGGGAAATTACATTTAGGACATGCAATGGATGTATCTATTCAAGATATTATTATTCGTTATAAAAGATTACAAGGTTTTGATTGCTTATGGTTACCAGGAATGGATCATGCTGCAATAGCAACTGAGGCTAAAGTAGTAAAAAAACTTAAAGATATGGGAATAGATAAATATGAATATGGTAGAGAGAAATTCTTGGAAGCTTGTTGGGATTGGACACATGAATATGGTGGAAATATTAGAGACCAATGGGCTAAAGTAGGTATTTCTGTTGATTATAATAAAGAGAGATTTACTTTGGATGAAGGGCTAAATAAAGCTGTTACTAAGGTATTTGTTGATTATTATAATGAAGGTCTTATTTATAGAGGAGAAAAGATAATTAATTGGGATCCGGCTGCACAAACAGCATTATCTAACGAAGAGGTTATTTATAAAGATGTAGAAGGTGCTTTTTATCATTTGAAATATATGATAGAAGGTACTACTGATTATTTAGATGTTGCTACTACTAGACCTGAAACATTATTTGGAGATACTGCTGTAGCTGTTAATCCTGATGATGAAAGATATAAACATTTAATTGGTAAGAATGTTATTTTACCTATTGTAGGTAAGGCTATTCCTATTATTGGGGATGAACATGCTGATCCTGAATTTGGTACTGGTTGTGTTAAGATAACTCCTGCACATGATCCTAACGATTTTGAAGTAGGTAATAGACATAACTTAGAAAGAGTTATCGTAATGAATCCTGATGGAACAATGAATTCTAATGCATTAGCTTATCAAGGTATGAGTAGAGAAATGTGTAGAGAAGAGCTACTTAAAGATTTAGAAAAAGAAGGATTACTAATTAAAATTGAACCAATGACTCACTCAGTTGGACATAGTGAAAGAACTGGAGTTATGGTAGAACCTTATTTATCTAAACAATGGTTTGTTAAAATGGGTGAATTATCTAAACATGTTTTAGAAACTCAAGCTAAAAAGGATGAGAAAGTTAATTTTGTACCAGAAAGATTTGAGAAAATATTAAATCACTGGATGGAAATATCATACGATTGGTGTATTTCAAGACAATTATGGTGGGGACATAGAATACCTGCTTGGTATAAAGATGATGAAGTATATGTTGGTATGGACGCTCCAGAAGGAGAAGGTTGGGTACAAGATAATGATGTACTAGATACTTGGTTTAGTTCAGCATTATGGCCATTTAGTACATTAGGATGGCCTAATAAAACAGAAGATATGGAAAGATATTATCCTAATGATGTATTAGTTACAGCTTATGATATTATTTTCTTCTGGGTTGCTAGAATGGTATTCCAAGCAGAACATATTACAGGAGTAAGACCATTTAAAGATTGTATAATTCATGGATTAATTAGAGATAAAGAAGGTCGTAAGATGTCTAAGTCTTTAGGTAATGGTGTTGATCCAATGGATTTAATTGATGAATATGGAGCTGATTCTTTAAGATATTATTTAGCTACAGATGTTGCTTTAGGTACTGATTTAAGATTTGATAAAGAGAAAGTTGCTAGTACTTGGAATTTTATTAATAAATTATGGAATGCTTCTAGATTTGTTTTATTAAATATTGATGGATTAGAAGAAGTTTCTTTTGATAATTTAAAAGATGAAGATAAATGGATATTAACTAAGTATGAAGAGATAGTTAAGAGTACTACTAAGCATATGGATAAGTATGAATTTAATTTAGTTGGTACTGAGTTATATAGTTTTATATGGGATGATTTCTGTAGTAGCTATATTGAATTTGCTAAGTTTAATTTAGATAGTAAGACTACTAAGAATGTTTTATATACTGTATTAACTGGTATTATTAAAATGTTACATCCTTTTATGCCTTTTGTTACTGAAGAGATTTATCAAATGTTACCAATGCGTGATGCAGAATCTATTATGATAAGTGAATATCCTAAATATGATAAAAAGTTAGTGTTTAAGGAAGAAAAGAAAGATGTAGATTTAGTAATTGATTATATTGCGATGTTTAGAAATAAAAAAGCAGAAGCTGGTATTGGCAGTGAATTTGAAGTAGTTACTGATATTGATAATGAATTAATTTTGAAAATGTTAAAATTAACTGATAAGAAAGTTGATTCTAGTGATTTATCTGGTAATTTAGAAGTAAAACTTGATAAATATAAGTTAGTTATTTGCTATGATGATTCTAAGCAAAAGGGTGAAGAGTTAGAAAATTTAACTAAAGAGAAGGAAAGTTTAGAAGCTAGTATTGCTAGAAGAAATAAATTACTTTCTAATGAAAATTATGTAGCTAAAGCACCTGAGAAGATTGTTAATCAAGAAAGAGAAAGCTTAGCTCAAGAAGAAGCTAAATTACAAGTTGTTTTAGAAAGATTAGAACAAATTAAGTAATAAATAAGATGTTAAATAAATATAGAAGTTGATTTGTATTACAGGTCAACTTTTTTCTTTTAATTAATTTTAATTTTTAGATAATAAAATATTAAGAATTAATGAATATAATTATAGATAGAGGAGGAATAGTTTGAATACTATTGATGAAGAATTAAAAAAATTAGATAATGTAATGATTAAGTATATATCTGCACTTAAAGTATTAGAAACACAACTTGAAATAATAAATGATGATTTTAAATATATAAAGAAATATAATCCCATTGAACATATAAAAACTAGGATAAAGAGTGCTGATTCGATAATAAATAAATTATATAAAGATAATTTAGAATTTACATTAGATAATGTAGAAGAATATATAAATGACATAGTTGGTGTTAGGATAATTTGTGCTTTTGAATCGGATGTTTTCGAACTTATAGAGATAATTAGAAATAGTAATATGATTCATGTTATAAAGGAAAAAGATTTTATTACTAAACCAAAACATACAGGGTATAGAAGTTACCATTTAATAGTGGAAGTTCCTGTTGAACTTATAAATGAAAAAGTTATGGTAAAAGCCGAGATTCAAATTAGAACGTTAGCTATGGATTTATGGGCTAGTTTAGAGCATAAATTAAAATATAAAAATGACTATTGTACGGAAAGTATTAGTTCTAAGTTAATTTCTATTAGTGATGAATTACAAAAAATAGATGAAGAAATGATGGGATTATTAAATAAAGAGAATGAAATAAAACTATTACAAGAGGGAGATGATTAATTATAAAGAATATGTATATGATGGTTATGAATTTTAGAAAATTATTTATAAAGATGTATTATAATAACGAATATTATTTTAAAGATATAAAGAAAATTACAGGAGAAAATTTAAGACTTTTGATAATGAGGTAGATAGCAGTGAAAACTTTAGTTAGGTGTTTTTGGATATTTTTATTTGGTTCTTTTATTGGATGTTTGATTGAAGAAATTTGGTGTTTAATTAGACATAAATGTTTTCAAATTAGGTCTAGTTTAATACATTTACCTTTAATCCCTATATATGGAATAGCCGCTTTATTTATTATAATTATTGCTGATATAGTTGGTTATAATTTATGGAAAGTATTTTTTATAGGAGGAATTATTGCAACATTAGTTGAATATAGTTGTAGCTATATACAAGAGAAGATATTTCATACTAAAAGTTGGGATTATTCTGGATTTAAGTTTAATTTAAATGGTAGAGTTAATCTTCTGTATTCTGTTGCTTTTGGTTTATTTTCTGTTTTACTAATTAAACAGATTAAATGGTTAGTTTATTTTATTGAAAATAATATTAATAGTACGTTATTTTATTGTATTAGTTTGATTGTTTTTATACTTTTTATAATGGATGTAATTGTATCAGTATTAGCTTGTTATAGATATAGAAAAAGGAAGGAAGGAGTTAAAGCTACTAATTGGTTAGATAAGTATTTTGATAAGAGATATTCTGATAAAAAAATAGATAGAATATATAATAATAGTGTTTATGTGGGATAACTTTACATTTTTTAAATGTCTAATTCTATATTATAAGAATATATTATGATATAATAACACTCTTAAAGGAGTGGGCTAGATGGAAAAATATGATGTTATAAAAAAGTTTTCTGATAAGAGACCAGATTCTGCAGGAGTGTATGGGTATGGTTCTGGAGTATTTAAACAAAGTAATACAGAAGGATTTAAACCACTTACTGACGTTGTATTTATTGTTGATGATATTAGAGATTGGCATAAAACTAATATGACTATGAATAGTAAAGATTACTCTTTAATAGGTAGAGTTCATTTAAGTAGAAAAAATGTTGCTAAAATAAAAGGGAAGAATGGTGTTACTTATTTTAGTGAAATTAAAGATGATGGTTATATTTTTAAATATGGTGTTATTGAAGTAGAGGATTTTAAAAGAGGATTATCTACTTGGGATAATTTGTTTATGGCAGGAAGGTTTCATAAACCGGTTATGGAAATAACTGCTACTGAAGATATTAGAGATGTTATTGCTTATAATAAAAATACAGCATTAATGATAGCTTGTTTATTTTGTGATTCTGTTACTACTAGAGAAGAAATTTATAGAAAATTATGTGGAATTTCTTATATAGGAGATGCTAGAATGGCTTTTGCAGAAAATCCTCATAAAGTTGAGAATATTGTTGATGGTAGTTTTGATAAATTATCTGAAATATATCCTCTAGATGAAAATTTTATTTTTGAATGTGGGAATGGAACTATTATTATAAATCATAATAAAATATTAGAGAGAATTGGGGAATTACCGGTAAGATTACTTGAATTTTTAGATGATATGCATACTGATTTAAATGATTTAGATTTAGTTAAAATAAATATATATGAGTATATAATGATGAAAAATAAAATAGAGAGTAAGGCCCAAATATTACAAGGAGTTAAAACTAATGGAATTGTTAGAAGCGTTCCTTATGCACTTGCTAAAGTTAGAAAGAGATTTAGTAAATAACTAAATTTTTTTCTTGAGTACAAAACGAATGTTTGCTATACTAATTTTAATGTATTAAATGGTGATTATATGGAAGATATAAAGTATTATAGTATTACTGCTTTAAATAGAGCTATTAAAAATATGTTTGATAGTAAGCCTGAACTTAATAGAATATATATTAAGGGAGAAATAAGTAATTTTAAACATCATACAAGAGGACATTTATATTTTACTTTGAAGGATGAGAATAGTAGAATTGCTGCGGTTATGTTTTCTTCTAATGCTAGTAAGATGAATTTTGAACCAGAAGATGGTATGAAAGTTTTAGTATGTGGTAGAGTTACTGTGTATGAAGCTACTGGTGGTTATCAAATATATGTTGAACAGATGGATTTAGATGGAATAGG
>CAZJHG010000038.1:0-14197 GCA_964545885.1 uncultured Muribaculaceae bacterium
TTAAATTATAAATCTTTTTTGGAGAAAAACCTCCACACTTATTCTACACTAACTAAGTTCTAACTGAATTAATCTACTCATTAAAACACATATATCATAAGTTTTATCAGTATTTTCTCCAAAAACCATCAAACTTCCTTCAATACCTTCATTTGTAACTATAGGTAAAATATTATAAATACCAGAAACTTTATTATCACCAAATACATACGATAAATTTTGATTTTTTATAGTAGATGCATTTTTTACTAACAATCTCGCCTGATTATCTAACTTAGCACCTACATTAACTATATTTGAATAAACAACACTTTCTTTATTAGTAATTATTATCTTTATATTAAAACAATCAATAAAATATTTAAGCATCTCTACTATTTTATAATTATTATCTAACGTACTATATTTGGTTAACATAATATTTTTATCACTACAAGTAATACTTAATACATCTCCAGTATTTATCTGTAACTTACGTCTAATATCCATGGGTATTACTATCCTACCAAGATTATCAATATTCTTTATAAAATTAACATTATTCATAATACTCTCCATTCCCTAATATTATTTCCAAAACTAAAAATACTATGTAATTAAAAAGACAAATAAGTAATTATTTACCTATTTGTCAATAAGTTTAATTAAAATAAAACATTTATTAATTAAGTTCAAATGTAATAACAGACTCTGAATCTAAAATATTAGGTTCATATTCTAAAACTAATGTTTCAGCATCAGTAGGAACTTCATAATATATTGCACCAATTGTTTTTTTACCAGAAGAAAGAGTTCCACCAAATTCTGAATAATCATCAGCCCAAATATATTCATCAACTACTACGTCATCTGCATAACAATTAAATGAATAAGATGAAATACTATCAGATTCAGCACCTACATTTTCAGCTGTTAAAGTTATTCTAATTACTTTTTTTCCACTACTTGGTTTAGTATATGAAGAATATCCCTTCCAGTTAGTATCAACTTCTGTAATAGTTATTTTTAAATGTTTATTTTCAAAAGATTCACTAACTTTAAAGCTTGTTTTACCATTTATATCAGCATATTCATCCTTATACTCTTTCTCTGTTTCTTCAATAGCATCATTAACTGAATTTGCACAACTAGACATACAAGAAATACACATAACAAATACAATTCCAATAATAATTAAAAACTTCAACCATCCAGGTAATCCAAGATTAGCACCACATTTAGGACATTTCTTAGCTTTTCTATTAATCTCCTCCATACATTTTTTACATTTTTTTGTTTCTGATTTTGTCATTTTTCTCACACTTCCTTTCTTGATATTGATTATATCACGAAAACTTCAGCCAGACGACATATTTTTTATTATTTCTATGAAATAATTTGAAATTGAAAGGAAGTGATATACTTTGACTAGCCGATATTCCAAGGAAAACTTATCTATAATAGTTAGAAAAAACATTCGTAAATATCGTAAAATGCGTAAGTATACACTTCAAGAACTTGCTGATTTAACTGGTCTTACTCACGGATATGTTAGAGACTTAGAATGTTTAAGTATAGAAAAAACTCCATTACTTGAAACAGTGGGAAAATTCGCTGATGCCTTAGAAATAGATATCCGTCAACTATTTGATGAAGTCGATTTAGATCCAGAAAAAAAGAACAACTAAATCTTTTTCTATTTTGGAGCTTCTACTCATCAGTATCACCTATTATATTGCAAAAAATAGACAACACCATGTTGCCTATTTTTCTTTTACTTCATTAATAACTTCTTCCATTAATGGAACTACATAATATAAGAAATGCTCTTTTTGATTTAATAAAGTTAAAGCTATTATAACCTGTTCATGTAAATACTTAAGTCTAAACCTAGGATTTATATTATAAGCCTTAACAAAGAACTTATCTCCTTCTATCTTAGATGATAACTCTTTTGGTAATTCAATCTCAATTTCACGTTCATTTTGTCTAACAGTAGTAATACCTAACTCTTTAGCTTGTTTTTCAAACCACTCTTCAAACATATATATTTCCATACTTTTACTAATCTTACCAAACCTATCTTCTAACTCATGTTTAATTTCTAATAGTTTCTTATAACCATCGATTTCATTAATTTTCTTATGGATTTCAATCTTAATATCTTCATCTGATACATAATCATCACTAATATGAGTTTCTACTTCAACTAAAGATCTATTTGAAGATTCTTCCTCTTCATCATCTTCTACTAACTCACCCTTCATACGACGCATTTCTTCTTCAATCATTTGCATATATAACTCAATACCAACAGTATCTACAAATCCAGCTTGTTCTGAACCCAATAAATCTCCTGCACCACGTATTGATAAATCTCTCATAGCTATTCTATAACCACTACCAAGCTCCGTAAATTCTTTTATAGCTTGTAATCTCTTTATAGCTATATCATTTAACATCTTACTCTTATCATACATCAAATACGCATAAGCTATTCTATTACTTCTTCCAACCCTACCACGTAATTGATATAGCTGAGATAATCCAAAACAATCTGCATCATAAATAATCAACGTATTTGCATTACTAATATCTATACCAGTTTCTATTATAGTAGTACATAACAAAATATCATATTCGTGATTAATAAATGCTTCCATTACATCTTCTAACTCTTTCTTACTCATTTGACCATGAGCAACAGTAATTCTTGCTTCAGGAACTAATCTATGCAACTGTTCCATCTTACTTTCAATAGAAGCAACCTTATTATATAAAACAAAGGCTTGACCATTTCTCGACAATTCCTTATAAATAGCATCTTTAACTATCAAATCATTATCTTGAATAACATATGTTTGTACTGGATACCTATTAGTAGGAGGTGTATCTATAATAGATAAATCTCTTAAACCACTTAAAGCCATCTTAAGAGTTCTAGGTATTGGAGTAGCACTTAATGTAAGTACATTAACATCATTCTTATATTCTTTAATCTTCTCTTTATGAGTAACACCAAATCTTTGCTCTTCATCAACTATTAAAAGACCTAATTTAGCAAATTTAATATCCGGAGATAACAATCTATGTGTTCCAAAAACTAAATCTATTGTTCCTTTTTCCAATCCTTCTAAAATACGTTTTGTTTCCTTAGGACTAGTAAATCTATTTAATAAAGCAATTTCTATTGGATAATTTTTAAATCTTTCTACAGCATTCTCATATTGTTGCTTAGATAAAATAGTAGTTGGACATAAATAAAATACTTGCTTATTATTAACTATTGTCTTAAACATTGCTCTAAAGGCAACTTCTGTCTTACCAAAACCTACATCACCACATAGTAATCTATCCATTGGAACTTCACTACTTAAATCCCTATCAATATCTTCAATAGCTTTTAATTGATCGATAGTTTCTTGATAAACAAACTCAGAACCAAACACTGACTCCTCAGCATAGTCCTTAAATGGAGTTCCCTTAACACTACTACGAGTTGCATATAACTTAATTAACTCGCCACTAATATCTTTAATCTTATTACGTAATTCTCTTTTTTTCTTAATCCAACTAGTACTGTTTAATTTATCCAACCTAGGCATTGAACCTTCTTTTCCAGCATACTTAAATATTGTACTAATCTTCTCAACTGGAATATAAATTTTATCATTACCTGCATAATTTATTTGAATATAATCCTTTTTTAAACCATTCTTAGTTAAAGTAATAACACCATTATATATTCCTATACCATGTGCACTATGTACAACATAATCACCAACAGCAAGTTGACCAAAATCTTTAATCTTCTTACCAACATGATACGAATTTTTATAATTTATAACTGCATTCTTAACACGTTCAATATCAGAATCTGCTATTACTACATAATCTTCAAATACAAAACCAGTATTAATCTTTTTAAATAAAATATTTATTTCCCTGTTAATAAGTTCTTCCTTATTAACAACTTTATAACTAGGTAAAAATGGCTCCAAACTTTTTAACTGACTTTCTCTAGTTAAACAAAGTATAACAGTTTTACCTCCAATAATTTGCTTTTCACAATATTTCCCAAGCAATTCAAAATCACTATTAAAATTTTCTATTTCCTGAGACTTATACCCTAAATATTTCCCAAACTCAGTATCACCTATACTATTTAAGTACATAACAAAACTATAAGTTATATCATCCATCTCATACATATGCTTGCGGGAAATATTTTCATTCTCATTATATTCAGTAATATCATTAAGTAACTTCTCATAAGCTAAATCAATCTGATCCCTGTTAATCATCACTACATAAGGATCATCCATATAATCTACCAAACTATTATTTTCAGTACTTTCTACTTCTGTATAAGGTTTAATCTTAATTTCATTTATTTCCCGAATAGATAACTGCGTATTTTCATCAAAATATCTAATAGAATCAACTTCATCACCAAAAAATTCTATCCTAATTGGATGTTCCTCATCGATAATAAATAAGTCAATAATATAACCACGTACAGCAAATTCACCTGTAGTAGTAACTATACTTTCCCTTACATAACCATATTTCCCAAGAATATCTAATATTTCATCTCTTTTAATATTATTTCCCAAGCTTAAATTAAACTCTAAATTACTAGAATCATTCTTATTAGGTAAATACCTTAAATATCCCATTAAATTAGTTACTACAATAGTTTTCTTACCACTTCTAATAGTATCTAATGTTTCTAACCTTTTAATCTTCAAATCAGGCGATATAGCAACAGCAACACTAGTTAAAAAATCATCCATGGGAAATAAACAAACATCATCAGTATAAGTCTTCAAAGAATCATAATACATATTAGCTTCATATAAAGTATTAGCAAGTATTAAAACATTGCTATTTTCTCTTTTAAATAATTCTAACACGAAAAAAACGTTTAACTCTTTGGTTAAACCAGCTATCGTAAGTCCATTTTCATATTTAAAATACTTAGATAAAAAATCCATATAACCCCTACTTTTTCGTATTATAGATATTCATAGTCCTATCAATACCAACACGTACAAAAGACTCGATAATCTCATTAAAAGTCTTTTGCATTTCATTAAACTTTTCTTTTTCTACTTTAGAAAAATTACCTAAAACATAATCTTTAGTATCTACAGTTCTATCATGAGAAACTCCTACTTTTAATCTTAAAAATTCTTGGGAACCTAAACGATTAATAATAGACTTAATCCCATTATGTCCACCTGCACTACTATTCTTTTTCAATTTATATGTCGAAAAAGGTAAATCTAAGTCATCATGAATGACAAGTATGTCTTCAATATTTACATCATAATAGTAAACATATTTGACAACAGCATCACCTGATAAATTCATATAAGTCAAAGGCTTAACAAAAATAACCTTCTCTCCATTAATTCTCTCTTCATGATACAAAGCATTAAATTTTTCTTTCCAATCACTAGTATTCAAATAACCATCTAGTACTAAAAAGCCAACATTGTGTCTAGTATTTTGATAATCTTTACCAGGATTTCCTAATCCAATTATTAACTTCATACTATTCCCCCTTTTCAAATATTCCTTTATAACTTTTATGTTCTAATACATCAACTGGAGGCATTACCTTTAAACTTCCCATCTTACCATTTTTAGTAGCTTTAATAAGTACCATAATAGCTTCTTTTTTATATCCAGCATATATAAACTGTAACTTTTTAACTTTAAAGTTATATTTATTTAAACAATCAAGTATTTCTTCTAATCTATCACATCTATGTACTATATATAATGGTGCTTTATTCTTTAAAATATACTTAGCTGCCGTCATAAGATCCTCTAAATTCATAGCAATCTCATGTCTAGCTATTGCTTTTTCTTCATCTTCATTTATTAATGATTTATCCTTATCATATTTAAAATAAGGTGGATTACAAGTAACAGCATCTACACTTTCAGGAAGTATATATTCTAAAGATTCAGTTAAATTAGCATTTATTATATTTATTTGAGAATCCAAATTATTCTCTCTTACACTCATTTTAGCTAATTTAGCTATATTAGGCTGGATTTCAAACCCATATACCCTAGCATTAGTCTTTGTAGACAGAATTAAAGGTACTGGAGCATTACCAGTACAAAAATCTACTATTACCCTAGTATTAGCTTTCAATTCAACAAATTCAGCTAATAAAATAGAATCTAAAGAAAACTTAAATTTATCCTCATATTGATATATTTTTAATCCATCATAATCATATAAATCATTTACTACGCTCGCACTCGCCACAACCCAATTCAATCTCCTTTATCGTTCCATCAATATCTACTTTATACTTTCTATTTAAGATATCTACACTAACTACTTTACCTTTACCAAAATCAGTCTTAACAGTTTGACCAACATTAGGTAATCCTTTGCCACATCTAACATATTCTTCATCTTCATATGTCAAACAACATAATAATCTACCACATAATCCATTTATTTTAGATGGATTTAAAGCAATATTCTGATTCTTAGCCATATTCATCGTAACAGAATCTATATGATTTAAGAATGTTGAACAACATAATGTTCTACCACATTGCCCAATACCACAAATAGTTCTAGCTTTATCTCTAGCTCCTATCTGACGTAATTCTATTCTAGTTTTATAAGCTGCTGCCAACTTCTTAGCTAATTCTCTAAAATCAATTCTTTCATCGGCTATAAAATTAAATAACAATTGTTTTCTATCTAAAGTATAACTAGCATCTAAAATATTCATCTTAAGTTCTAATTCTTTAGCTAATTTTCTAGCTTTTTCTAAACATTTTTCACTATCTTTAAGATTCTTCAAATAATTATCATTATCCTCTTCAGTAGCAGCCCTAAGAACTTTTTTCATTTCTTCTTCAGGAATATTAACTTTCTCATTAAGAGCTTTATACATAACTTTTCCCATTTGTATACCTTTTTCAGTTTCTACTACACAATAAGAATCATTATCTAACTCTAAATCTTCTCCATTAAAATAATATATTTTACCTTCACTTTTTAAAGTTATTCCATAAATATTACTCATAATACTCCCTCATTTCTATTACAAACTTATCTAAAATTAAATCTATATTACCATTACTTTTTATGTATTTTAAAATAGTCTCTATAAGCACTACCATCTTAATTAAATTATTCTTAGATATTTCCTTTACCATAGGAATTTTATCCAACCTATCACTTGTATAACAATCTTTCAAATAATAAAGCATAGTATTAAAAAATATTTCCCATTGTACTCTCTCTTTATAATATCCACTCATATGCGTTTTATTATAAAGTAAATCTTCCTTACTTTTATAAATTGCATTCAAATACAACTTAACATCAGTAAGAATTTCATCATCTAATCTATCTACTATATTACTATCATACATACAACTAAATATCTGACATCTACTTCTTATTGTAGAAATAACATTCTCTTTATTATTAGTTATAAAAACTCCTAATATATTCTCCTCAGGTTCTTCTAAAAACTTAAGTAAAGTATTGGCAGAAGATGAATTAAACCTTTCTGCTTCCTTTATAACATACATATTAAATTTAGTAAATACAGGCTTAGTGCTAAATTTATCCATCATATCAAGTACTTGATCTTTTTTTATAAATTGACCTTCTGGAATAATCGTAATTAAACTAGGTAAAGAATCATTATTAATAAGTCTACATATATTACACTCTTCTTCACAATCTTCATTATATTCTTTAGGACAATTCAACACTTTTAATAAATTTAATACATCTTTATAACATTTGTTCGTATCATTAGTTTCAAGCAAAAAAGCATGAGCTAACTTATTCTCATGGTATCTCTTAATTATTTCGTTAAAAACATTTGCTTCGACCAAACTACCACCTTCAAAACTATATTATGAATTTCATAATGATAACAGAAATAATTCCAAATATTCCCAAAAAAGAACTCATACCTATTGTAAATAAGTTAATAGGAATTAATACATTTATAGAACTAAATAAAACATTAATACTATAAATACTAAAAATTCCTAAACATAACTTCTTTACTAATTTAAATAAATGCTTCATATAATCACCTACATAATCATATAAACTTTTATTCAAATTTATGATATCTTTTTACGATCACTTAATGCTCTATCTAATGTAATTTCATCTAAATAATCTATCTCAGCTCCCATTGGAATACCATAAGATAATCTAGATATTTCAACATTCTTATTTTCAAATATTTTCTTCAAATAAAGTGTAGTTGTTTCTCCTTCAATAGTAGATTTTAATGCAATAATGAGTTCAGGATTATCTAACTTTTCTACTCTATCAACCAAACTAGAAATATTTATATCTTCCGGATTAATATCATCTATAGGTGAAATTAGCCCATTTAAGACGTGATACACTCCATTATAGTTTCCAGCCTTCTCGAATGCAAAAACACTCTTATAATCCTCTAAAATACATATTACAGACTTATTACGACGTTCATTAGAACAAATATCACAAACATCCTTATCAGTAATATGACCACATACTTCACAAGGATGTAAATTATTCTTACTATCAACCATAGAAGCAGCAAAATTATCTACATCCTCGCAAGACAACTCCAACAAAGAAAGAGCCATTCTCTCTGCACTTTTTTCACCAATACCTGGTAACTTACGAAAATAATTAATTAAATCAGATAAAGCAGTTGGATATGCCATTATAATAACCCATTTAATTGACCACCGTATGCACCTAACATACTTTCAGTCTCTTTATCAATCTTAGCCATTGCATCATTAACAGCAATAACAAACATATCTTCTATCATTTCTTTATCATCATTTTCAATATCAATTTTAATCTTAGTAGAAACTAACTTTTTATCACCAGTAAAAGTAACTTCAACTAATTCAGAAACACCTACAAAAGTCTTCTTATTCAACTCATCTTTCTTCTTAGTAATATCTCTTTGCATTTTTTGTGCTTGTTGCATTAAAGCTTGCATATTCATAATCTATTTCCCTCTTTCTAACTATTCAATTTCAAATGAACCAAAAATATCCTTAGCAACTTCTTCAATATCATCACTTTCAGATGCAACTACTACCTCATCAGTTACCTTCTTCTCATCTTCAGGTTCATCCATATAACTATATTTTATTTTATTCTTTAAATTAAATCTATACTTTTCTGTTTCTTTTGACCACAAATCTTCATTAATAGCCGCAAATTTCAATTTATTTCCCGAAAACTCCTCATAATACTTTTCTAAATCTCCAACAGAAATATTAATCAACTCATTAGTACTATCAATCTTACTTTGAATTAAAGCATAAGTACTAGAAGCAGTAAGAATAACAGTATCAGCTAACAAAGAAATCAAACTTCTATCTTTAGTCATTAAATAATTCATAAAATCAACCCAAGACTTAGAAATATTTTCTTTCATTGTCTTAGAAGCATCAACGAAACAATTATTTATTCTAACTTCCAAATTAATCTTACCTACATTCTTCTTGTTGATAACTTGCTTTTTGTCAACGTTTAAATCAAGCGCAACTTTAGCTAATTTTTTGCCTAAAATATTGGCTTTTTGATTATTTCCCAACGTTTCTATAGTAGATGGTAACTCCCCTTTTTCATCAATTTTTATACCAGAAACCAGTTCATCCTTACTAGAATTATAACTGTTGCTAGAAACACTAAAATTATTTCCCAAAGTCGATTTACCATTATTTCCCGAATTAATATACTTAAGTAAAACAACTTCAATCAAAACATAAGGATCAATATTAATATTCACATTACATAAGCATTCATTCAAATCAAAAATCATTCCATAAATATCTTCGAAATACATATCATGCTTATATTTCCCAGACTTAATACCAATTGCACACTTACGCAACTCACCTATCAACTTCTCAACAAAAACAGAATAATTAGTCCCACTTTCCTTAACAATTCTAAGAACTTCAAGAAGATTTTCAACATTATTATCTTCGATAGCTGTTAATAACTCATCAATTTTCTTAACAGAAACACTTCCAAAATAATCAGAAACCATATCCAAAGTAATTTCGGCATCATCACTAGATAATTGATCTAGCATTCCCAAGGCATCACGCATACCACCAGCAGAAATCAAAGCAATCTCTTCTAAAGCTTCATCAGTAATCTTAATTGATTCCTCAGAACATACATGTTTCAATCTATTAACAATAGCCGTCCTATTTACTGGCTTAAAATCAAATCTTTGACATCTAGAAAGAATAGTAATTGGTACATCCTGAATATCAGTAGTAGCTAAAATAAATACAACATGAGATGGTGGTTCCTCCAAAGTAAGTAACAATGCATTAAATGCACTTGCAGTAAGCATATGAACCTCATCTATAATATAAACTTTATACTTAGAACCTGATGGAACAAGCTTCACGTTGTTGATAAGTTCCCTAATTTCATCTACTCCATTATTAGATGCAGCATCAATCTCTATAACATCAGGACTATCCTTAAATGCCAAACAACTAGCACATTCATTACATGGATTTCCATTAACTGGATGCTCACAATTAAGCGCTTTAGCAAAAATCTTAGCACTACTAGTCTTACCAGTCCCACGAGGACCAGTAAAAATATACGCATGCGCATGCTTACCTGTACTAATTGCATTCTTAAGCATCGATACAGTATAATCCTGACCAACTACATTTTCAAAGTCATTAGGTCTATATTTTCTATACAAAACTTTATAGCTCATAATAAAAACCTCCTGTGGATTATTATAACACAAAAAAAGAGGTTTTCACCTCATATTATCAAAAAAACTTGTTAATAGAATTTTAAATTCATTCTTATATTCATCATATTCAGATAATTCAGACTTATTAACAGAAATTACCGAATCAAAATCATGGCTTTTCTTCGGAACAAAATAAAATACTTCATCCAATCTAGATTCCTTAATAACCATAGAACACATATCACAAGGTTCTAAAGAAACAACCATTTTATATCCATCCAAACGCCAATCCTTAACTTTCTTCTCAGCTTTTAAAATAGCTAAAATTTCGGCATGTCCTAAAACATTCATATTCTTCTGCCTATTATTAAATGCATAACTAACCACATTACCTTTTTGATCAACAATAACAGCACTAACAGGGATTTCACCATTTTTATAAGCTTTTTTAGCTAAATACAACATTTTTTCTACTACTTTTATATCTAAATTCATATAATCACCCAATAAAAAAGTGCACACAAATAGGGATTGATGTGGCTGCTACCTTCCGGTCCTGACCAGGTTACAATATACTTGTTGCACGAACATATATTATCAAATCTATCATTATTAGTCAACTAGAATTATTTTTGTTTTGCGTGAAACGTGTAAACTCACAACTAAATTATTTCCCAAAATCATAATAGTAGTGCTTGGGAAATATTTTTTGTTTGCTATATCATTACTAAAATTATTTCCCAGGAAATAATAATCCACAAACACAAAAAGTTCCACGTGAAACATTTTGAAAGAAAGTCAAGTTAATTTAAACATTATTCAAAAGTTATACACATATTTTATGTTCCACGTGAAACATTGTTATCAACACTTCTTTTTACAGAAAAAAATAAGTACATAAAAAGAACCGAGATTGAGGATTGACCATCAATCCTCTTCTCGATTCCAATTAAATTGTTCACGATTTATGATATTTTGGCTTATATTAGGCACATTTTGAACTTTTAACAATTCCAAAATGTTACCTTTTTTTGCCGTTTTTTTATAATTGTTTCACGTGAAACTTATATTAACAACTATTCATGATTTTCTACTTCTGTAGAATTTTCGTCAACTTCGTTTTTTTCTGAATTTTCAATTTGACTTTCAGAACTACTCGCTTCATTCTTCAATTCTTCACTGAAAACTTCTTCATAATTAACACCATTAGATTGAACTTCTGAATTTTCAACGTTATCAACAACTTCTTCCTCGTCTTTTTCTTTATCAACAAGACTTACAGTTGCTACAGTATGTTCATCTTTCAAATTAATTAATCTAACACCTTGAGTTACACGACCTAACACTGAAATTTGATCTAGTGGCATACGCATTACCATACCAGCATCAGTAATAATAACTATATCAGAATCTGGTCTAGCAATTTTAAATGCTGCAATATCACCATTTTTATCAGTAATACTTAACGCCTTAACACCCTTAGATCCACGTTTAGTTTCTCTATAGTCACGAACAACCGTTTGTTTTCCATAACCTTTCTTAGTAACAATCAATACAATATCGTCTTCTGACGCGATTTCAGCCCCAATACAAGACGAATCATCTAATTCAATACCTTTTACTCCAGAAGCAGTTCTTCCCATTATACGGACGTCATTTTCATTAAATTTGACCATACGTCCATTACTTGAACCTAACAATACAAAATCGTTACCTGTAGTCTTCTTAACAGCAATTAACTCATCATCTTCCTTAAGAGTAATACAAATCTTACCACTTTGACGAATATTCTTAAATTCCTCTAAAGAAGTACGTTTAACTAATCCAGACTTAGTAACAAAAATTAAGTTATCCACAACTCCAATTTCATCTTTAGTAACCTTAACTATAGAATTAACCATCTCACCTTTTTCAACTTGCAACAAGTTAATAATTGGCAATCCCTTAGCTTGTCTACTAAATTCTGGTATTTCATATCCTTTTAATCTATAAACCTTACCTTTATTAGTAAAGAATAATACATCATCATGTGTCTTAATATTAATCATATGCTCAACAAAA
Source organism: uncultured Muribaculaceae bacterium (assembly GCA_964545885.1). Classification (GTDB taxonomy): domain Bacteria; phylum Bacillota_I; class Bacilli_A; order RF39; family UBA660; genus Coprovivens. The sequence goes on from CAZJHG010000038.1 coordinate 12,798, forward strand.
TCTTCTTCATTTGTAGCCATACCCTTAACACCAACACCACCACGATTTTGAGACTTAAATGTATCAGATGTTGTTCTCTTAATATAACCTTTATTAGTTAAAGCAATAATAACATCATCATTTGGTATCAAAGATTCATCTTCAATATAATCTATAGCAGTCATATCAATCTTAGTACGTCTCTCATCACCAAATTTATTCTTAATTTCAGTCATTTCTTCCTTAATAATATTAAGAACTTTCTCTTCACTAGCCAATATTGAACGTAATTCTTCAATTTCCTTCAATAATTCAGCCAATTCAGCTTCAATTTTATCTCTTTCTAATCCAGTTAATCTACGTAGTCTCATCTCTAGTATAGCTTGTGCTTGAATTTCAGTCAAGCCAAATCTATTCATTAAACCAGTTTGAGCTTCCTGATCACTCTTAGAAGCACGTATTAACTTAACAACTTCATCAATATTATCTAAAGCAATCTTCAAGCCCTCTAAAATATGAGCTCTTTTCTCTGCTTTATCCAAATTAAACTTAGTTCTTCTAATAATAATTTCTTTTTGATATTCAACATATTTAACTAAAATATCCTTTAATCCTAAAGTTCTAGGAACACCTTGATCCAACATCAAGAAAATAATTCCATAATTAGTTTGAAAATCAGTATGTTTATATAATTGATTCAATATTACTTGAGCATTAGCATCCTTCTTTAATGTAATAGTAATCTTAATACCATTCTTTAAATCAGTATGATAATCAGTAATTCCATCAATAACTTTATTATGTACTAAATCTGCTACCTTATTTTTTAAATCTAAAGTATTAACACCATATGGTACTTCATCAACAACAATATAATGTCTACCATTTTTTTCTTCTATAGTAGCTTTACTTCTTATAGTAATTGAACCACGACCAGTTTCATAAGCTTTTCTAATACCAGAATTACCTAAAATAGTTGCTCCTGTTGGAAAATCAGGTCCTTTAACAATTGTCATTAATTCATCAAGTTCTATATCAGGATTATCAATAACTGCTATACAACCATCTATAACTTCCCCTAAATTATGAGGCGGAATATTAGTAGCCATACCAACAGCAATACCCATAGTACCATTTACTAAAATATTAGGAAATCTACTAGGTAGAATAGCAGGTTCTCTCTCCGAATCATCGAAGTTAGGTATCATATCAACAGTATCCTTGTTAATATCTCTTAGTAATTCCAATGACATCTTAGAAAGCCTAGACTCAGTATAACGCATAGCTGCTGCTCCATAACCTTCAATATTACCAAAGTTACCATGACCATCAACTAACATATATCTATAACTAAAATCTTGTGCCATACGAACCATTGCTTCATAAATAGATGAATCTCCATGTGGATGGTATTTACCCAT
>CAZJHG010000039.1:0-13940 GCA_964545885.1 uncultured Muribaculaceae bacterium
TACTGCGAAAGAACGGAAAGCCGATGTTCCGAGCCTCATACAGCATACTGCAAGATGAGTTGTTCAATTATATGACCGAGCAGGGATTTAAGGGTTTTCAGCGTGGCGAATACGGAAGTACAGCCGAACACTTGACCTCTCTGCAATATCAAATCAAGCAGGACAAGGAACGCTTGGAATTATTCACTGCCAGAAAAATGCATATGGCATAGTTCCTTGGGCATTGTGAAGCATACTCTGAAAGAAACCATAGCACAAAAGTGCGGCAATAAAATATCTTAGAATGATGCGATTTGAAGCTTTTTTCCCCTTTAGGAGCATTCCAAAATATACACCTTCGTAGAGATAAAAATACCAGCTAATGCGGTCAACATACGAAAAAAAGTACCCCAAACCAGCTAATATCAGAGCCATTCCATACGAAATGCAAGTGAGCTTCATAACAAAGCGGTCATCTGCATTGATTTCTTTCCCTATTCCGAAATATGCAAATTGTGGGTGCATTGCAAATATAAGAATCAAGGTTACCGCCAAAAAGCAGATTTTTACTAGAACCATAAAACCTATATTCAATGAAAGGCTGGAAAAGTATTTAGAATATCTCGAAAGAATTCGCATCGCATAAATAGCGATTACTGGGATAATCAATGCACAGAATATGTATATTCTTTTTTGATATCTCGGCAATTCTTTCCATCTTAAACAGTTCACAGCCAATAGCACAAGACCTGCTATTGCTGAACGGTGAATCAATGCGGCTATAGCTACGAAAAATATAAACCTGAATGACCGTTTCTGAACAAGATATCGAGTTCCATAGAAAACAAGTGCGATTGCACAAAACTGGCGAGCAACATTCATGGTTGCAAAATAGAAACTCGCATAATATGTCAAAACCATGCAGGAGAAGGACGAGTATTTTCGTAATTCCCAAAATCGAGTAATGATACACCAGTTTGTGACAAAAGCCATCAACAGCAAAATGAACCGTTCACTGGGAATAATTTTTAGAATAGCATAACAAATATACTTGAAGCTTTCTTCTACTCCGTAGGCATACTGAAATTGACCTCTTCGGATATAGATAAAAATATTCAGATATCCGTTTGTATCTAGTCCAACGTTTGCTCCACGGCAACCAGCCACAAAACAGAGTGCAAGAATGATGCACCAAATATAGTTTTTTTCATCATGGCGATCCGCTAAATAGGCAAAAACTATGCAGAGAACAGCAAGCCCAACATATACGATGTATGACATTCTGTTCAATCCTTTCTCACAGAGCAGATTCCTAATTTCGCTGAAAATTGTGTAATTAGCGTAATGATTTCGCTCATATATAGTAGTAAAAGAGCAATAAAGATTCCTATTTGTATGAACAGCAATTTATTCCCCGTGTACGCCGTGAGCATTTGAATATATAGCAAAATATAGCTAACAGGCTCCTTAATTCTATTGTTCTTAAGATTAATACGACGTATCACATAAACATAGCGTACCAGCCAAACCACAGTAAATCCAAGTGCCGTTGAAATCGCAGCACCATATGCCTCCATGTTTGGAATTAGTAGTATATTTAGGAGCAAATTTAATCCTGCCCCCAGAATTGCAGTTAAAGACACCATAGTAGTATTGTTCATAGCAATCAGAAACTGTTCGCAATTCCCTAACAAATGATTCATAGTGGAAGCTACCAACAATGGTGGCACCAATAGCCATGCTGTATAAAATTCCTTTTGGAATAAGATTTTCGCCAGTGGAATATTTAATATCATCAAAAAAGACGCAAAAATGACTGTTGTATAACTAATTGTTCCATAGCTTTTTCCTAAAAACCCATCTTTGTCTTCATAATCGAAATGTTGTATTGCCGAAATAGAAAAGGCTTTGGAAATTGTGCTTCCCAACACAGACAGGATTGTCGGGACTTTATATGCAACGGCTAATATTCCCGCAGCGGAGATGCCACAGAAATAGGTCAGTACATATTTATCCAAAGAGTTGTTCGCCCACCATGACAGTGCCCCAATTGCCATAGGGATGCTGAATGCGACAACTCTTTTAATGAGACCTCTGTCGATATTTTTCAATACGATATAGCGATGTAACTTTGCAGCTCCAAACATATATAACGTGCTGAATACATAGCCAATAACATTTGCCAGTAAATACCCTTTGACACCCCAGCGAAACACCAGCAAGAACAGCAGGTTACAGGCTACCGTGATTATGCTGTTACAGATGGTGGATATTGTTACTTGCTTAACTTTTCCAATGGAACGTAGAAAATAATCCATTATGTTTTTTAACGAACTGAGCAGAAAGTGTGCAATTAGAAAAAGCAGATATGTCCAGTCCATATTTAGAAATCCTATAGTACACAGGCATAATACCCCGCCACAGAGGAGCAACGTTCCCAGTAAAGCAATTCTAAGCCCAATGCTGAAAACTTGATCTGGGTGCTTTTCTTTAATTGAAAAGCGAAGTACGGCATCCTGTATTTGCAATGTCAAAATGGGCAAGAGCAGTTGACAGGTTGTCGTGATTAAGTCAATTGTTCCATACTCATCGGTTGTTAAGCAGTCCGTATATAATGGAACCATAAAAAATGTTATGGTTTTTGGAATGAAACTGGCGAGGAAAAAGAGCCATATGTTTGCAAACAGAGCTTTGCTTTTTTCGATTTGGTCACTCATTTTTATTTATTCCCAATTTAGTAAAATGATTTATATGCCAATACAGTCGAGGGCTCAGACAAAACAACATAGCTTTTAGCTTTGTTTTTTTGCACATTGCATTCTTTCTCACAAAATCCTTATGGATAAAGTCCTCACCATATTGATACAGACGTCCTTCTTGAAAAACACTCAAATACTTCACAACCAAAGAATCAATCATCCATGTTCGTAGTTCACCATCATCCAGCTCATTAAAGCACCTTAAGAGATCTATGCAAACCGTATAGATATCTCGTCCATTTTTCCTTTTGTCATGAAGTGTCGTGGTCGAGTTTTCTCGGATGATATAGTGGTATTCTTTTACGCCAGAATCAACAACACGATTTGCTAGTAAAAAAGCCCGTGAAATAAAGTGATCATCCTCGTGGACAATACCACACATATACTGCAAATGGTTATTTTGTAAGAATTCTCGTTTGTAAATATACAAAAAATTTGCCATCGGCATTGCACCGGTTTTATACGCTGCTTTCAAGTATTCTGATCCAGAAAAGACAGTTTCATATTGTCCAACATGATGAACAACACGTTTGTAACCGCCCTCACAAATTGCATCCATGACTATGATATCGCAGTTTTTTTGTGTAGCTGGGATAAGCTTTTCCAGTGCATCCAGTGATAGATAGTCGTCCGAGTCAACAAAGACAATGTATTTTCCAGAGCTTATTATAATTCCTTGATTACGGGCATCTGCCTGGCCACCGTTCTCTTTGTGAATTACTTTGATACGTTTATCCTGTGCTGCATAGCCATCACACATTTTGCCGCACTGATCTGGACTTCCATCGTCAACTAGAATAATTTCTATATCAGAAAAAGTTTGACCAATAAGAGACTGTACGCATTTGTCCAAGTATGCTTCCACTTTATAAACTGGCACTACAATTGAAAATACAGGTTCATTCTTCATTTGACTGATTTGATCCCCCTAATCATTTCCTTTGCTCCATTGATCCAGCCGTATTCTTGGTACTTTTTTCGATGTCGCAGGCAGTGAATCCACGCATGAAGCTCACACCATTTGTGATTCAGTGCGTAGTACACAACACCCTTATCAAAAAAGAACTTATCTGTGTAACCACGGAACCACGAGGAGCTATCGTCGCTGATTTGTGCAATCGAATCTGGAACTCCATAAATTGTAAGCCCATTTTTAATGCAGTTGTGCAAAAATAGAGTGTCCTCGCCACAACTAAATTCACAGCCACCGCCAAACATGGTGTGAAACATCAATCCGCTAAAGCGAATACTTCTTGTACGAAATGCCAGTCTTGCAGTGCCAAACTTGCCGTAATTCAGGGATGTGATTTTTGTGATTTCTCTGTTTTTATATCGCTTTTTTCCACCCTCAAGATTGAAAATTAGGATATCTGCGTCCGGGAGTTTATCCAACCAAGTCCGAACTTTATCCTCATAGCCAGGGAGGAAAATCATATCATCATCGGCCAATACACAAATATCACTCTGTGCCCGCATCAACACATGATTTCGGTTGATACCCACACCACGCAAAGATGAGTTGACATATTGCATGAGATGACCGTTATATTCAAATTCATAAAGTCCATCTGCACCGCATTGGTTTCCAATTACTGCATCCGTCTGGATGTTCATTCTGCGAGGCAGACTATCATCGTTTTGATTTGTTGTAACAACTAAGGTTTGAATCTTCATACGCATCTATTGTTCTGGGGTATAGCTGGATAGAGCAGCTATACCCCAGAAATTCTCCTTGGGATTTACTCGATAATCATTTTCCCTTCTGAATCAAAGGTATATGTTGCAACGGGCAACAAATCATTGTTCTTAGTTACCCAGTAATCTCTGCTAACTACCAGTTGACCGCTGGAACGGGCGTAGTAGTAATTACCATCTAACTGGAAAAGTCCTGCGTAGTAGGTTTTCCCATCCTTGTAGCAATATAGGGTTCCATTCACGTCCACAATGCTGATGGCATGGGGTTCTTCCTCACTAGAGTCACCGCCATTAACAACCATCTTACCATCTGCACCGAAGCTGTAGGTTCCTTCAGGCAGCAAATCATTGTTCTTAGTTACCCAGTAATCTCTGCTAACTACCAGTTGACCGCTGGAACGGGCGTAGTAGTAATTACCATCTAACTGGAAAAGTCCTGCGTAGTAGGCTTTCCCATCCTTATAGCAGTACAGTGTTCCGTCCACATTTACAATGCTGATAACAGGAGGAGTTTCCTCACCGGAGTCGCCACCATTGACGACTATTTTACCATCTGCACCGAAGGTGTAGGTTCCAGCAGGGAGCAGATCATTGGTCTTAGTAACCCAATAATCTCTGCTGACTACCAACTGACCGTTGGAACGGGCATAGTAGTAGCTACCATCCAGTTGGAACAAGCCAGCATAATAAGGATTACCATTCCGATAGTAGTACAGGACACCATCTACATCCACGATACCATCGGTAGCAGGTTTTTCTTCCTCACCGGAATCGTTACCATCAACAACCATCTTACCGTCTGCACCAAAGGTATAATTTCCTTCAGGAAGCAAATCGTTGGTTCTGGTAACCCAGTAATCTCTGCTGACTACCAACTGACCATTGGAACGAACATAGTAGTAATCGCCATCAAGCAGAATCAGGCCAGCATAGGTAAGAACGCCATCTTCATAGTAATAGAGAACACCATCAACTTCAACAATTTCATGTTTTACTTCATGCTCATAAAGAACATAAGGGATATTGTTGCTCTTTGCGTAGTCCAAACCGTAGCTGCCCGCAGTCACATAGAGAGTCACGGAAGTGCTCTTCTGGAAAGCAGTGTTGCTGATGGAAGTGATGTTTGCGGGAAGGATCAGTTTGGTCAAGTTGGGGCAGCTCTTGAATGCCATGTTGCTAATGTAAGCAACACTGTCAGGCAGAACCAATTCCTTCAGGCTGCTGCATTCACAGAAAACGCCGGTACCAATCTGGGTCAAGTTGCTGTCTGCCTCAAATTCAACCTCAGTCATGGAAGAACAGTAGCAGGACAGATAAGTACCCAAACGGGTGATGCCATTACCAATGACCACCTTCTTTACCTGCGTTGCGTAGGTTACATAAGGACGCTGACCATGGTCGGAGAAGCTGTAAGTAACACCGGTTCCGCTGAGATGCAGCGTACCATCTGCATACAGAACATACTCTGCGGTAGCACCGATCAAGCCTGCATCCAGTACGTTTGCAGAGGAGCAGCTAACAAACAAGCCCTCCTTATACAGGCAGGTCTCGCCGCCAATCGTGTATTCGCCATCATAGGCGTAACCGTTATCTTCAAAGAAGTAAGCCTTTTGGAACAGGCGATGATAGCCGGTAACATATTTGTTCAGGACAAAATACATCAGGCGACCATCATCGGTGGTGTAGAATCCAGAGTAGACATAATCCTTATCATACACACCGTTTTCGTCAAAGTAGTACAGCACACCATCCATGTACTTTGCACCCGTGACTTTTTCGCCGTTTACAAAATAATAAGTATTATCGCCAATGGTAACCCAGCCATCTGCAACGACACCATCCACATAGGTGTTGCCGTCTGTGTAAACACCATTATACAGGCTGTCGCAACCATCATGGGTGCACTTCAGAACACCGTCAACGAAATCATAAGTATGGCCGATAGCAGGAATCGTGGTGCCCCAGTTGGCAACGGAGTGGCAGACTTCGCAGTAGGTACGGCCGGTGTAGCCGGATTCGGTACAGGTAGCGGCCTTGTCTTCCATGGCATTGGCGGTGTGAATGTGTGCCACATAACCGGACACGATATCGCCATTTGCATTTCTGACATCGTACCATGAGTAAATCTCGCTGTCGATATCCAGCTTTTCCATGGAGAAGCTGCTGCTGGTTCCATCCTTATAGCTTACCATGCCCACATCCATGGACAGTTTGATATCTTCAGGAGTAACGGTCTGGCTGCCCAGGGGGTCATCGGTGCTGTCAACCAGGGGGTCAGCGTAGTACATTCTCACCGGGATCTGCACCACAACATTGTGTCCGCTCAGCTTTGTATTACCGGTCTGTTTGACGGTAATAATCGCATCATTTGTAATCGAATCGATGGTATAGCTTGCCTCAAATCCCTCTGCCACGACCATGTGATCCAATTCCCACTTAGCGCCCATGTTCAGGTTCAGGCGGGTGGAGATCGTGTTGACATTTTCAATGTCGTCAACTTCCATGTTCATCCAAATGACCTGTCCGAACAGCGGTCTGCTGGTCAGTTCTTCTGCCAGTTTCAAAGAGACCGTGGGAATATTCGAACCTGCGTTGATGATCAACTGACGGGTCACATAGTTGCAGTTGCCGTTCCTATCGGAAATCACAAAGGTAAAGGTGTGCACACCGTCGGCCAGCGTAACATCGTCGATGGTCATGATGCCCAGCTCATTGCACCAGAAGCCGGATGTAACTGCAACACCGTCAATGTATGCTCTTGCGGAGGAGGGGTCAATGCCAACGCCTGCGTCACTTGCACGGGCTGTGACGGAAACCACGTTGGAAGAGATCGTCTGTCCATTCATTGCAACGCTGTCCGACATTCCGCCGTAGCTGGCACGGACATAATCGAAGGTCGGGTCTTCATTATCCATGCCGGTGTCGATATATTCCACCGTGATATCGTCAAAGTAGAACGTGATCGGACCCTGCACTGACTGCTGGTTGTCCCGGTTGTAACCGTATTTTTCCTGATTGGCGGTATCATTACGGGTACAGGCGTAGATGTCAATTCTGGAAAGGTAGAAACTGCCGTCGTTATAGGTAACGTCTTCCGTGTTCACCTCGTCGAAATCAAGTTCAAAATACTGCCATCCTGTGTGTCCGCTTTCCGTCGTGGAATAGCCATACTCATACAGCTTATACTGCAACTCCAGCTTGGAATTTTCCTTGTTTGTCAATCTGAACTGAACATAATGCAGGGGAGAATCCTCGGGAATATAGATCCACATACCCAGAGACTTTGCGTTTGTCAGATCCAGATCTTCAAAGGTCTTCGTGCCGGAAACTTTATCATACTTACCGGTGTTGGAATAAATCGCATTCTTCGCACCGATATGTACGCCGCCGAAATAGCTGTTCAGGTTAGCACCCCGAAGTTCTGTAGTAACTGCAAGGGCATGGTCGCCGCTGTGAACCTTACCGGTGTTCTTGTCAACGATCTTGTACTCGCCCCGAACGGTAAAGTACCACTGGGAATACTCGAACTTGTACTCAGGCATGTCCTCGAAATCTTCATAGATCACAGGCTCATCGGGCAAGGCGGTCAGGGTAACGGTAATGGCGGCAGTTACGCTGTTGTCCAGCACCAGCGTTGCAGTGATCACGCCACCGGTAAGCTCGGAATCCTTCGCTGCTGCGGTATAAGACAGCCCGTCGATGGTACCCAGCTTTTCATTGTCCATGGACAGCACGATGTCGCCATCCTTGTACTTGACCGGATGCAGGCCATTGTCAGTGGTTGCGGTGATCGTGAAATCGATGGTTTTTTCGTAAGAAACGGTACGTTCCTCGGCATTAAAGGCAATTGCCGTGGGGATCACGGAATGGATGGTCACAGAACCCACTGCAACGCCGTTGTACTTGGCGGTCAGGGTCACATCGCCTGCGGCCTCTGCGGTCAGCACGCCGTTTTCATAGGTGCCGTTGGTGACGGTATAGGTCACATCGGCAGGGATTTCCGCAGTGGTACCGGCAGGGGAAACACCGGAAACGGTGATCTCGGTAGAAGTACCAGGGGTCACATATTCATCGGCGGCTACCATGGATACATGGTCAAACACATTGGACGGAGCTGTGGTGGATGCGATGATGATACCGGCGGAAATGGAGCGTTCGGAACCATCCGAGGGATTATTGACAACACGGAATGTATTTTCACCTTCGGGCTTAGATGCAAACGTAGTAGATCCGCCGCCATCCAGATTGATTGCAGCCACACAACCAGCTTCCAGCATGATTTGAGCCAGCTCGTGCATGGTGCCGCCACAGGAGAAGGGCTCCTGACGGCCATCGAGAACCATCAGAACCACCTTGCCGTCAGCAGTAATGCCCACACAGGTACGGGAATGACGTTCGGTATTATAAGAACCGGTAATATTTGCGGTGACATCTTGTCCATCCCGTACCAGCCACTGAGAGCCGGCAGCAGCCTGCCAAATGGTGCTCTCGCCGTTATCATCCACATACTTGCTCAGATTCTTGGCATAGTCGATTACAGCAGTCTTCCCATCTTTCAAAATGGCGAAGAAGTTGTCATAACTGTTGGTACCAAAGGACACACCATCAATGAAGGTGATACCCATGGGCTGACCTGTTGTCATATTGAAAAAGGACGAATTGACACCAGCTACAACATTATAGTAATCACTAATATAATTCGGGTCTTCGGGATTCGTATACTTCTTGTTGGCGTAAGCCACCTGATCGGTCAGCTTTGACATACCAAGCTCCCCATTTTCATACTGCTTCCAGTAAGATGATTGCACAAGCACATCATCCCGGGTAACATCAGCCGTAGCGATGTAATAAACCATCTGCTTACCATCTGCAGAGTAGGCATACTTGATGTTCTGAGTCACGCCCGGAGCCAGCGTGGACTGGGTGTTCTTGAATACAGTGTGGGTGTCACTGGACTCGCCACACAGTTCCACAGCATAGAGCAGGTCGGCAAGACGCTGTAACTGTTCTTCTGTCAGGAACAGAGCAAAAGCCTCGGCTTCTTCGTCAGACAGCTCGGCATAGTAGGCCAGTAGCTCAGCATCGGTCATGGAATCCACGTCGGGAAAGTTGTATTCGTCTTCCGGTTGGGTGGTTTCCAGAGTGGTTTCTTCAGTGGCTTCCTCAGTGGCGGCCTCAGTTTCCGCTTCTGTCTCTTCGACCAAAGCGGTGGTAGTCTCCTGGGGATCTTCGGTTTCCGTTGCAAAGGCATTGATTGGTGTTAAGCCAATGAGCAACACAACCGCAAGAAGCAACGCCAGAAAACGTGTTTGCTTTGTTTGTTGCATGATTTTTCCTCCTGTCTTTTGTCAGTTATTCAACAGCCTTGGCTGCATAAACTGTAAAAATGATGTTAGTGTCTATACGGGAATAAATCCATATAATTGCGTTACTTGTTCAATAATCAGATTTATGCCTTCTTGCATAGCGTAAACTGTATCAACTTCGGATTGACTCCACTCGTTATCCATATCAACTTCATACAGTTCAAGAAACACCTTTATTTGATTGCCATTTGAATCAGGAACGCTTCCAATTAACATACCATCGGCATCATCGCACAAATGGATTGCCCAAATATCTGCTTTGTGATTCCCGATAGTGGCTTGAATTACTGCTGTGAAATTATTTTCATCAGAATTGCACTTGACTTCGGTATATTCTGCCCAATCTTTGGAATAATATAGTTCACCAATCGGAGTAGAGATTGCTATGCCGTCAGCCATGATACTTTCCAGAGCTTCTTCTTCGAACACAGAAGGGAATTCGTTATCAGTTATACTCACGTTATCTTTATCTGATAATTCTTGACCATTCCCATTCAGCTCTGATTGTTGATTTGACTCAAATGGTGGGGAAGAAGTGGACAGATCTTCTCTCCGATTCATATGTGCTAAAAGTACGACTACCATAATCGCAAGTATTACCATGATTGCAATAGCGAAGGTTACGGTACTTTTTCGCTTTGATGATTCTTTAAGGTATTTCACGGTTTCCTCCTATTTCTATGCATATCGCTTCAAGTTTACGATATACTGTTTTTCACGGTAACATTCTGTGTTATCGTATACTACGAGAAAATTCAGAAAACTTGTTTTCACGTTGCCATTCTAAGTAGTTTACATATGAGTTTTCCAAATCAACTAATTCAGCGTGAACCTTGCATTCACGCTGTTCCTCCGGTAGTGGTGTCATGTAGTCTCCATATAACTGTCTTAGAAGTTCATCATAATGGGCGGATACAGGATAATATTTGCTTTCAAAAGGCAACAGAATGGTTTCTGTGAACCATTCTCTCGGATAGATGTTCTTCTTGAATTTTGCGCCGCCACCCAAAAAAGTATGTACCCGCTCAGAGTTGCTTGCTTTTCGGTGAATTGTGAATTTCAACATCGGCTTAATGGGGAATAGTGAACACAAAAGGATGAATGCTTTTTTGGCACGGCTGTCAGTCAAATACCCTCTCTTTTTTAGGCTTTTGGCAATAGCAATCTTGGATGTTAGATACTGAACCTTCCGTACCAATTGATTATCGGACAAATTATCACAGGGGAAAATATCAATGTATACTCCTTGATGTGTCAGAGAATCCCTTGGCACATATCGCTCGATACACGCAGTGTTGTTTTTTCGCAATTTTGAAAAGTACATAGGCCAGTGTTCAGAATACTCTTTCTGCAAGAAGTATGTCTCCTGATTTAGCTCCTTCGGGGCAATCTCCAAAAAGCGTTCGTATTCAGATCGCAGCATTACTACATCTAAATCATCATCCCATGGAATAATTCCTTGATGTCGAACAGCTCCCAGTGCTGAACCGGCAAAAAGCATATACTTGATATCGTGCTTTCTGCAAACAGAATCAAATATATTCAAAAGTTCGAGCAATACTTTTTGATGCTCCTGTGTACTGGCATTTACACACGATTGCATACGGAAAATCACCTCCTCTGAATGCCCCCCTTGCATTCTAAAAAGCGAATAACACTTGTCTTCTAAAACGATACAACTACTTTTGAGCATACAACAACTTCAATCTCAATTCTAGAAGTGCATCTTCGTCCACATGGAATTCATAGTATTGCTCGCCTAAATGGTTTTCACCTGCTAGGGACATGACTTCTTTCAGCTCATAATCTGCATATCTGTCTGAAAGCGTACTGATTACAGTGGCAGAACAATCTGTAACAATGTATGGACTGATCTCTGCATAGGTGGATACAATGAATGTGCTTTCGGCATTTATCGATTCTTTGAAGCTCCGCATAAAGCCTTCCATGTACTCCTCTTGTCGCTCCATACGGGAAAGATTCAATTGACTTCCAACGCCCTTTCGGCTCTGGACAAAGCTGATTGCCTGCTGTCCCCTTAGTGTAACAGTTCCCATTGGAAGCTCAGAATCCACTTCAGAAAAATCATCTGTGACAGTGACTGTAACACCGCCCACAGCATCATTCAGAAGGCTGATAGCATCCATATTCATAGCCAGATAGTGATCTACAACCAGACCGGGGATGAAGTTTTGCAGAGTTTCTTTGACATTCTCACAACTGTCCTCCAAACCGGTACCATAGGTATAGGCTAATGCCAACTGGCTATAACCAGTTCCGGCCTGCTGACCAAACGCCCCAAGCACTGGCATTTCAACCATGGTATCTCGGTTGATTGTCAGAACCGTATAGGTTTCCTCTGATTCATCAAAGATCAGCAGGGCAACCATATCTGCATCGCCATTGTTTCGGTGATATTCGCTGGATTGCATTGCACCGTATTTGTCGATACCGATAATCATAAATACAGTAATATCTTGTTTTGGAAAATAGGACACGCCATTCACGGTAATTGTTTTTTTGGGTGAATCCAAAACTTCGTCACGCTCTTTGGACAAAACAGCGGATTCTATGATACGAATTCCACTGTAAAGCATCAGTAATACCAGAATCAGAATTAAACCCAGATACAAGTAATTTGCTATTCTTTTCTTATCCATCGTTCTCATCCGATCTGTCCCAATTTTGCTTTAAGCACGCTTTCTGCGGAAAAGGAACAATGCCACAAGAGCTAATGCAGAAGCAACTGTCAAACCGGTCCATAATAAAATATGCTGTGTGTCACCAGTCTGTGGTGCCATGGATGCTACGGGATGCTTTACAGCAAAGGCTACCGGGCAAATATCTTCAAATACACAGGTAATAGTACCATCACCGTTGTTCTTAACGCTCTCAATCGACTGCCATTCGCCGTCAATGTAGACGAACACAAGAACTTCATCCTCCTTGGAAATACCAAGATCAAAATCTGCGGTCAGGGTAATGCCATCTTCTTTCAGTTTCTGATCTTTTTGACCATGTTCATCGACTTCACGGCATTCGTTATGCTTAAAGCTCAAGTCAATCAGTTCTCGAATCACATAGTTCTCATCGGTCGGCAGCGTGGTTGTGCCGTTTTTCAAGTCTTCGTAGACCTGCTGTAAGGTATCTCGTTCGTCCTGTGTAATGTCGGTGTTCTTTTCCTCTGCATCCTTGAGCGTTGTAACAACCAAGCACGCAGAAACATCTGCACCATCCATTTCAGCACTGGTAATGCTGGGACCATCTTTATAAGTAATGCTGGGGACAAATTCGTTTTCTGCCGCAAATGCAGAAATTGTTAAGCTCATGCACAGAGCAAGGGTAATCGCTAAAGATAATACTTTTTTCATAGTGTTTCGCTCCTATTCATTATTTTATGGTGCTAGGCACCATTATTTATGTTGTTCATCGAGGATGGTTTTAGCATAGCACAGGAAATCCTCAAGCCCTTCTTCTCCCAATTTGTTGCGGATAATTTGCAACGCTTCTCCCAAATTTGGTGGGCGGGAATATGTATTGTGGCAGTCGGAACCAAGCACATGGACTTGTCCATTGTTTAGCATCCGAAGTGCCAGCGACGCTGTGTGCCTGTTTAAGAATGCTTCTGCATTACATTGAATGATAACCGGTAGTTCTTCCAGCCTTTGCATAACTCTGTGGTAATGGAATCGACTAACATATCGATCAATGTGTGCAATAATCGGTGTCAGACCTTGTTTATCATGGATTCTTTGCAATTCGGAATACATACTGTTCGTCCATGTAGAAAATGGCATTTCAATTAAAATATACTTTGAGTTTGCAATTGCCAACTTTGTAATTGCATCTGAATCTGCCATTCCTGAAAAGAACGATACCTCTGCTCCAACATAAAGTTCTGGCAAACCAGAATGCCTTGCCATTTCTCCACGAAGCTGTTCTTCTGCATGAGACCTCCGCTTCAAAAATTGATCCAGATCGTCACTGCGGGCATAAAAATGTGGTGTAGCAACGATTTTTGAAATCCCTTGTTCTTGTACCATATGAAGCATCGCTATGGACTCGTCTAAAGAACTGCTTCCATCGTCAATTCCGGGGAGAACATGACTATGAAAATCTATGATTGTACTCATTGTGTATT
>CAZJHG010000040.1:0-13181 GCA_964545885.1 uncultured Muribaculaceae bacterium
TCACAGGAATATTTTATCATAAAAAATAAAAACAGGGGTTAGAAACTCCTGTTTTTGGAAAATTTTACATTAAAAATGTTATTTTACTTTTTAGTTTACACTTACTTTATAAAATTAACTTCTAGCACCCATTAAATTACTTGATGAATAATGCTTTAATCCTCTATTAAATAAGAAAAATGCTAAGGATACATAAAGAATAGTTGCACCAACTAAGATAAGTAAATTTATTATATTAAAATCCATTAGTAAATGAACGGGAATCCAACATGCAAAACCACTAGGTACAAGAGTGAAAAGGATAATTTTAACTGCTCTACTGAAGATAACATCTGGGTATAAAGAAGAATTTAATAAAGTTGATTTAATTACTTCAGTAAAATCGCTTGATTTATAGAATATAAATGTTAATGTATTGAAAATACAGATTGTACTAGCATATATCAATGCTCCAAATAAAATTAACAAAGTATATAATAAGATATTTTTTATACTAAAGTTAAAGATTATTAAGGCGATATATCCATATAATAAGTCTCCCCATGCTGATGGTTCGGTACTTGATGTTGCTACATAACATAAAGGATTTTTTGGTACTGTTAAGAAGGCGTCTAATTTACCTTCTTCAATATATTCTGGTAGAACGTTTACTCCGTTAAATAGAATATGAGCTAGGCCGTATGCACCACTAGAGATAGCCCAGAATAACATAACATTGTTAAGAGTATAACCTCCTATTGTTTCTTTGATAGCAAATATTGTTAACCATTGAACGATGAATGAGGCATTATTAAATATCATCATTATAATTGAGGTAGCAAATGCTACATTGTTTTCCATACATTTCATTAAGTTATACTTGATACTAAGAAACATTATTTTTAAGTTTCCTTTAACCGCCGTTAACATTTAATTTTTTCACCCCTCTTTCATAGATTATTTTTAATAAGATGGATATTACTATAATAGTAATAATTTGAGATAATAAAACGTTTTTTAAAATACTTAAGTTGAAATTAATTATCAACTTAGCAGGTCCATAACTTACTCCGTATACTGGAGTGAATTTTATAATATTTTGAATTATTTTAGGAAACATTTCTAAAGGGAATAATACTCCGAATATTAATACTATTTTACTATATACCATTTGGAATGGTTGAGAGTCTTCTACCCAAAACGCTGATAAACTAATTAATATTTTTACCATACCAGTGATAAGGACTGCTAGAAAAAATACTAAGATTGCTGGTATTAACGAGATAGGATTAAAGTTTTCAATTGGACCAGCGAATATTAATCCTAATATAACAGCAACTATTAAAAATAAGAAGAATCTTACGAAAGTATCTGCTAAGAACTTAGAGATTGTATAATATATGTAGTTATATGGTTTTGTTACTTGATAGGCAATGTTTCCACTTTTAATAGTATTTCTGATTTCATTTGTTGCTACTTTGCTACCACTACCGAAGGTTATTATTTCAGCTAGTAATAAGTACCAGATCATTTGACTTTGGGTGTAGCCGTTGATAGTACTACCTGGTTCACTATATAAGAAGTTCCATAAACTAATTAATACTGACATAACTATTGCAAATCCAAGAAACCTAAATATTAAACTTGAAGAATATTGTAAGGTATCTTTGAATGTAGTTTTCATTACGTATAAATATTTTTTCATTTTTTTGTACCTTTATAAATTGAACTGATAATAGTTTCTAATGGTGTGTTTGAAATATTAATGTCGATTATTTTATCAGGATCTAATAGTTTAATAGCGTCGCTGATAGTTTTTTTAGTTAAGTCTACTTCTAATTTTAAATTATAGTCTTTGTCTTTTAAAATAGTTATACCTTCAACGTCATCTAAATTAATTTTGGTATTCATTTTAGCTTCAACAATCTTTTTATTTAGATAGTGATATTTTAAGTTTTCCATTGAATCATCTAATACTATTGTTCCATCATTTACAATGATTACTCTTTTACAAAGTTTTTCAATATCTCCTACATCATGGCTTGTTAGGAAGATAGTTGTTTTCTTTTCTTTGTTTAGTCTTTTTATAAATACTCGGATACGTTCTTTTACTACTGGGTCTAAGCCAATCGTTGGTTCATCTAGGAAGAGAATTTCGGGTTCATGAATTAAAGATGCTACTATTTCGCAAATCATTCTTTGACCTAGTGATAAGCCTCTTACTGGAGTATTTATGAATTCATCTAATTCAAAGATATTTTTGTATTCTTCGATACGTTTTTCTACTACACTTTCTGGAATATCGTAGATCGCACCAAAGAATTTAAAATTATCATATGGTGTTAAATGAATCCATAGTTGTTCTTTTTGACCGAAGACTGTTCCTATTTTATAGGATAATTCTTTACGATTTTTTTGAGGATTAATACCCATTACTGATACTTCACCTTTTGTAGGATATAAGATGCCAGTTAACATTTTTATAGTAGTTGACTTACCGGCGCCGTTTGGACCGATAAATGCTAAGATTTCGCCTTTTTCAACAGTGAAGTTTATTTTGTTTACGGCTTTTTTCTCTTTGTATTTTGGTTTAAATATTGATTTTAGGCTTCCTTTAAGCCCTTTTTCTTTTTGTTTTACTTTGAATGTTTTTGATAGGTCTTTTACTTCTATTGCTTTCATACTCACACTCCTTTTCTTATTTCTTTTTTAATATAGCTAGTATATGACCGCTATAGCCGATTAGGTCTTGTCTTTCACATATGGAAAGATGATAGTTTACATAGTGTCTATATGTATCTTTGTCCATTTGATTTATTGTATCAGCAATTAGTCTGCCTACACCATCTGTTGCTACATAGTGAATTGGTTCTAATTCTTTATGGTTATTTAGTAAGTCTTTTATTTCATCAAGGTATGACATGTAGAAGATATATTCTTCTTTATTGATGGCTTTGTAGTTTGTATCTACCATTTTATCGTTGCCAAAGTTTTTTACTAGTTCGTTTCTTTTAAAGCCCCAGTCTAAGATAGTTAGATCTGTTAGAATAAAAGCGAAATATATTAAACCATTTGGTTTGGTTACTCTAGCTGCTTCAGCTATTACTTTGTTTCTTTCTTCTATATTGAATATATGATACAAAGGACCTAGTACTAGGGTTATATCGAAGGTATTGTCTTCGTATCTAGATAAGTCAAGGGCATTTCCTTGAACTGGGTTTATGTTTATGCCTGGTGTTATTTTGCTATTTAATACTTTTAGATTATCTTCTGATAGTTCTAAAGCATCTACTTTATATCCTTGTTTAGCATAATATAAGGAATATGCTCCGGTACCGGCGCCAACTTCTAATAATTTATCGCCTTTTTTAAGATATTTATCTATGTACTTGGTGGTTGTTATGAATTCTAATTTATGTGTATTGTCTTTTGTAAGGCGTTCATCTTCTATATATTCATTGCTATAAAAATTTTTTAATATTTTATCGAGATTTCTTGACATAATTTTTCCTTTCTATAAATTTATTTCCATTAGTCTTTTTTTAGTTTTGAAACCTTGGTGTTTGTAAAATTTAATGGCATTATCATTAAATGACCATACATCTAATATAATGTTATCACATTTTTCTTTCTTAGCAATTTTTTTAATTTCTTCTATTAAAGAAGTTCCAATTCCATTATTATTGTTTTTCTTTAGGACACCTAAGGAGTCAATATGTATTGTTTTTTTGAATTTTGTTAATCTACCTTCGTGTTCTTCAATTATTGCACGAGCAAATCCAACTATTTTATTGTCATCATCTTTGGCAATGAGAAATATATCGCCTTTTTTTAAGAATTCTTGATATTCATCTTTTGTTAATGGATCTATATCTTTGAAAGTATTTATTGTTCCTAATAAGTGAATGTTGTGTACTTCTTGGAATATTTTATGTATTTCTTCATAGTTTTCGAGTTTTGCTTTTGTAATAGTCATTTTAAGTCCTCCTTCTATTTTAATTTTAATATTTTTGGCTCGTATATTTCTTTATTATTATTTATTGATTCATCTACATTTATTATGTAGCGCCACATTAAACATTGTTCTTCTTCGTTATAATATTCATCTATTTTTATTCCACCTAAAGATATCATTGTACGAGAAGATGCTATATTGTTACTCTTACAGTCTAGTATAACTTCGTTTATACCTAGTTCTTGACATCTTTTTAAAGCTAAATATAAGTTTATTTTATTGTATCCTTTTTGTCTTTCGCTAGGTCTTATGCCATAACCGATGTGGCCACCACATTTTTGTAATCTTTCATTTAAAGTTAATCTTATGTTTATCATACCGACAATCTGGTTATCTTTTACTCTTATTAAGTAGTATGTTTCTGATGGAACTCGTTGTTCGTTCGAAATACATGATTTATCTTGTTCTAATTTTTCTAACCAACCTTGATAGTTATTTAGATATCGATGTAGACCACCAGAGCCATTTATAGGAGAATTTGCAGATATGTGTTCTTGAATATATTCAATAGCTTTTTGTTCGTGTTCCTTTGTTGGTTTTATGTGCATTAACTTTTCCATAATAATCATCCTTTCTATTTTTTATATTTTTATGTCACTTCTTAAAATGAAGTTATTTATATCGAAGTTACCATCTTCTATTACGAAATTATAAAGTGCTTCTAGGTTGTGTTTGTTTGGATAATCAAAGCATTTTATTACTAATTTATTAAAAGCATTATCAGGGAATTTTCCTATGTCATATTTTTGACGATACTCAGCGTCTTTTAAAAATTTTTCTATCTTTTGTTCTGGTAACATGCAGTATCCGTTATTATATAAGTAACAATCAACTAAGTATTTCAAACAAAGATAGTATTGTAGCTCGTTATGATAAGCAGCAGCTAGGTATTCATCAAAAGCGTGCCAACAAGCATAGTACTTCATTGGATCTTTAACAGGAATTACTTCTTTTAATATGGCAGCTTCTTTTTGAAGGACTGGTACTATGTTGTTTCTATCAAATAAAACACGTCCTTTTAGAAGCATGTTTGCCATAGGGCCTCCGTGACCTCGTTTGTCGTTTTTTAAATATTCTCTAATTTGGCAAATCGGGTTTATAAAATATTCTATTAAATAGTTATCTACTAATTTATTACCACGTTCACGATAATTTGCTTCGTCATTTAGAATAATATATACATCAATATCACTATATTTGTTTTGATTATTTACCGCATAACTACCGACTAATAATATTGCTTCGACATCTTCGTCTTCTAAATATTTTTTTATAAACTCATTTAGTGCTAGTTTCCACATACTAGTCACCTCCTTTTTATTTTTTCTTTAATGTTAGATTAAGATTATATTCATAGTATTCTTTTAGATATTCAAGATAGTTTTCATAGTATTTTTTTAAATATCTATATAAACATTTCTTGTAGTATCTTAAATCTTCTTTTGTATAAGTTGTCATTGTAATCACTCCTTTATATTCTTTTTGGTAGTGATACGGTTTAATTATCTTTTTTTAAACAAAAAGAGTCACATATAAAGATGTGACTCCGATAAAATCGTGTAGGAATTATAGTTCCCTATGTAGCTTTGATACATACTCACTAAGAGTACGACTTGTTGAGTGTGTGATATTTATGTATGACATATGAAACACACATTACAAGAAATCGCACAATAAATTGTAATTTTTTAGTTGATTTAAATGGCACTAGATAAATCCATGACATCATAAATATCACCTCTCTTTCTTTTTATTGTTTTACTCTGGCTTAAAAATATATAAAAAGCCACGAATAAAACATTCGTGACTCCGTTATACGTGTAGGTTCTTCGCCCAGCACAGCTCGTTTTATAAACTTATGTGCTCTCACTTGGTACAAAAATAACACACTTATTTTTCTTTGTCAACATTTTCTTGTTGTCTTGGAAAAGAATGTAAGTAAACGCTTCTTAATCTTTCGTTTGTTATATGGGTATATATTTGAGTAGTTGAAAGTGATGAATGACCTAGAAGTTCTTGAACACTTTTTAAATCTGCTCCGTTATTTAGTAAGTCGGTTGCAAAGGTGTGTCTTAAAGTATGTGGTGATATATTATGTTTTATTGCTGATACTTTGACAATATCTTCTATTATCATTTGGACTCCTCTAGTAGATAATGGTTCACCTTGATTATTTATTAATAAATAGTTTGATCTTTTTTTATTAAGTAGTTCTGGTCTTGAACTTTCTAAATACATAGTTAAATATTTTTTAGCATAATCGCCGAAATAGACAATTCTTTCTTTAGAGCCTTTACCCATTACTTTTATTTCTTTATTAGAGATATCTATATTATTTAAGGTAAGACTCGTTAGTTCTGAGACACGAAGTCCTGTTGCATATAATAACTCTATGATAAGGCGATTTCTTATGCCTAATGCTGTATCTAATTCAATAACATCAAATATCTTTTGTAGTTCATCTCCTTGAAGAAAGTTAGGTAATTTCTTATCCTTTTTGGGATTTCTTATTAACTTAAATTGATTTATTGTAATTATGTTGTTGGTTTGCAAATATGAATAAAAGTGTCTTAAAGTACTTAGTATTCTTGATATAGTGCTTTTGGAATATTTTAAATCATCTAAGTATTTTAGATAGTCTCTTATTTCATCTTTTGATATTGTTTGATAATTAATTTGTTTTAATTTAATATAACCATAATAATTATCTAAATCTCTTTCATAACTAGATATTGTAGTTTCTGGATAACGTTTTTCATTTTTAATATATTTTATAAATTCTTTGATATGTTTATCTAGATTATTCATAGTATCACCAATATTAATTATATCACACAAAAAGACCTATTATAATTAGTTAGGCCTTTTATATTAAAATCTTTTTTTGTATTCACCTTGACGATTAAGTGGCTCGTATAGTTTATAACCAAGGCTTTCTAGATATTCGTCTGTTACATCTTCACCATACATTTCTTTTGCTTCATTTAAGTAAATAAATTGATAATCATCTTGGCATGCATTAACTATAATACCAGCTGCTAATTGAGTTGTATCTGTATGCTTGATTGCCTCACGAGCTTTACGTGCAAGTTCTAATGCTGGCTCTATATTAATAACTTTTTGAGTATTGGCAGTGATTTTGTATTTTTTTCTAATTTTTTCTAATTCTATCATCGATAAGCTAAATATTTCTTCTTCAGAAGGACAATTAGTAATTTCTGGGTGTTCTCTAAAGAAACTTATAACTTGGCCAAGTTGGGTTTTATATTTTTTCTCTTTCTTAAGTATTTCAGGAATGCCTAATGCTTTTCTTAAGTCTCTTATTTCAATATACCCCATTTGCTTTAAACTAGCATCACTTGGTCTATCTGTTATTCCTGGGTTCTTTTTGTAATAGTTTTGAACATCACTAAGATATTTATTGGCAGTTTGTATTTTATCCATATAAATACCGAAAAGATGGTCTGTAGATTTTTCTTTAAGAAATTCTGAGGAAAATCCAGCATATTTTGTTAAATATTCAATAATTTGACTTCTTGTAATCCCCATAATACCACTTCCTACTATTAATATAATATATTTTTGTTTATTAGGCAAATTTTAGTGGTTTTTAAAGACTTATTTCTTCTTGACTCAATTTAACCATAATAGTATCAGTTATCTTTAGGATGATAGTTCTTTTCTTTTTATATGAAATATCTTTAAAGATTGATAATGCAGCTTTTATTCCGTTTGTTCCTCTAGCTTCAAATAAATCAATATTTTTTAGGACAAATTTAAATTCTTCAACCTTATCTTCTTTATCTTTGAAATTACATAGGTTTGTAATCATATTTAATAATTGTTTGTTACTTTTGTTTTTTATAATAAATTTAATTAAATCATCTTCACTATAAATAACGTTATTTTCTTTAAATATTGTTCCTTCTTTTAATTCTCGGGGTCCTTTTTTAGTTGGGTAGATTATAGCAAAACTTTGAAAAAGCTCAGTTTCTTCTATTAAATTTTTTTCTAATATTTCTTTTAAAAGTTCGTATGTAGATATTTTACGGGTGAAAGCATCTATTCCTTCTAATGTATATAAATTCTCTCCATTATAATATTTAGTTAGTTTCCAATCTATACTAAGGAAGTCATTATTATTTCTTTTTATTGCTAACAAATATTTTATTGGTTCACTTTGCATTATAACCCCTCCTTAAGAGAAGTCATTATAACATATACAATATATGAAAACAATATTTTTTTTTAAAATTATGATACGAATTTACTTAGAAAATTAATAAAATCGACTACTTTTACCCCGAAAAACTCCGTTATATTCTCACCAATATTATACCCTGTATTTGAAATTACATTAGATGTATCTACATAGGTGTCTTCAGTATAATTTTTTATATCAATATATTCACCATTTTTTACGTCTTCTTCAAACTCTTTGATTTTTTCTGATGTGAGAATTGTTTTTTCTGACAAAAGATTATTGCTATTTTGAGCTTGAAAATAAGTTATAACGTAAAAAATGAATAATAGAAACAATATTCTTCTAAATATAAGCCAAGCTTTACGAGAGTTTTTCATATTTCTCCTTCTATATACTTTAAAATAACTTTTGATAAAATGCTTAATGTATTATTTAATTGCTCTATTTCATTATATTGTCCTCCTAGTTCAATTAGTACACTTTTATTACTTAAATCTTGATTATATATACCATTTACTCCGTTACCACTTTTTATTGTGATTCCTCTAGTTATACCTGACACTTCGTTTTCAAGGAGATTTTTTAAATTTTCTGCTACTTTATAATTTTCTAAATAATTTTCATGTTCTCCTCCTATAACAAATAAAATTTTGGCATACTTTTTATCAGTTGTTTCTAGCAATGTTTTACTTAGCGAAGATGAATCTCTGTGGAGGTCAATTATAAGCTTTAATGAATTTGTTGTGTCAATTGTTTCTTTAGTAGCTAGTCTTGATGCTTCATAACTATACTTATATGACCAATTTTGTTCATGTAAGATAGATGTGATACTATTTGATTCGACGATTGAATATATTCCTAAGTCACTTAAATAATCCGACAATATATAAGCCATGTGCTTAACGGTTGGTTTTATATTATATACCTCTAAATAATTATCTTGGTAGCTTTCTGTCTCATGAGTACAATATATATATACTAATGGAGAAGCATTTAATTTATTATTAACTACAATAGTTTCGCGATTTGTAAAATTAAAATAATTACTAAGAATTGTTTCGGGTTTTAAATAATTTTCTATAAATTGGTTATCATAAGTATTATTTTTAGAATTATTTATTATGTAAGTTATTATCTCTTTATTAGTTAATTTGGATAAGTAATGATGATATAGGATTGAATAGATAAAATAGAAACTTGTAAAAATTGTTATAATTATAAATAATAACGTTGAATTTTTTAATTTTTTTCGATAACGAAATTTAAATCTTTTTGCCATATTAACACTCCTTTTTACGATTATATATTCCTAGATTAGAAAAATAAGTCGATTTTTATTCTTTTGCTTGCAATTAAATTGATTATTTAGTATAATTCTATTTGTATTCAAGGGAAGGAGCGACGAAGATGGCTAATATTAAAAGTTCTAAAAAAGCAATCAAAGTTATAGCTAAGAAAACTGAAGCTAATCATGATTACAAAGTTAGAGTAAAAAATACTATTAAAGAGTGCGAAAAAGCTATAGCTGCTAAAGATGTAGCCGCTGCTACTGAAGCTGTAAAAAAAGTACAAAAGAACGTTGATAAAGCTGTTAGCAAAGGTGTTATGACTAAGAACACAGCTGATAGAGAAAAATCAAGATTAAATAAAAAAGTTAAAGAAATGAAGTAGTTTTACTTCATTTTTATTTTGCTAATTAAAATAGTAATTAAATCCTTTCTTGTGTGATATAATTATGATTAGGTGATTATATGATAAAAATAAAAAGAATTATTTCTTTTTTTATCAGTATAGTAGTTATTTTAGTTATAATACTAAACTTTGATTATATTAAAGATAAATTTTTAGAATTAACTGATTTAAATAAAAGAGTTGAAATAAAAGAAGGAAATGGATATCAAAAAGAATACGACTTTATTTCTTTACAACAAGTTGAAAGTTATATTCCAAATAATTATGATGAACTTATAAATGTATTTTATAGTATATTAAATCAAGGATGGGATGAATTTACGTTTTATTGTCCTACTGAATATGTTAATTGTTTAGAAGATGTTGCTAATATAAGCTTTAATGATGTTCTACTATCTGAAATAAATAACTATGTTCATCCTTATAATGGCTATTCTTCTATAAAAACATTGTATGATGATTCTGGTAAAATAACTGTACAAATAGTACATATATATACTGATGATGAAATAACTCTAATTGATAATACAATAAATGAAATAATTAAAAAAAATATAAATAATACAATGACTGATATTGAAAAAATTAGAGTTCTTCATGATTACATTATTAATAATACTGCTTATGATACAAACAAAGATGATAGTAAATATGATTCTTCAAGAATGACTGGTTTATTGTTTGAACACTATGCAGTTTGTAGTGGATATACTGATGTAATGGCAGTAATGTTAGAAAAACTAGGAATTAAAAATTTTAGAGTTGCTAGTGGTTCTCACATATGGAATGCTGTTTATGTAAATAATAATTGGTTACACTTAGATTTAACTTGGGATGATCCTGTTGTTAAGTCAGGAAAAGATATTTTAGATCATTCATATTTTTTGATAGATAATGATACTTTAAATAAATTAGATGAAAGTGAAAAGCAACACGAATTTAATAAAAATTTTTATATAGAATTACAATCAAATTAAAAGAACTTCAATGAGTTCTTTTCAGGCTGTTGACAAAGTCGGTTTTTTAAACCGGCTTTGTCATACAGCCTTTTATATTTCCCACAAAAAGTTAAAAAAAGAGCAATTTTAGGGTTTTGATATCTAAAATTACTCATATTTTTGTATTTTTCTCCCACTTTGAATAAACTAAAGTATTTAATTTTTCAAAATAGGTAGTTTGTCAACACTCTGAAAAGAACTTCAATGAGTTCTTTTTTAATTTGAAAATAATATTTTTTCACTATTATAGGCTTTTATTATAATACTTATAACAATTATTGTATAAAAAATTGTAGAAGATATAGTAATTAAAATATTTATTATATCTATGTTATTTGCAAACAAATCGTTTAGTGTTTGAGTTATATTACATATTGGAATTAAGTAAAATGCTCTTGATATATTTAACTCTAGAATAGAAACAAACATTGGTATTGTTGCTACTAGAGTTATTAAACTACTCTGGCCTTGGGCTTCTTTATATGATTTGGCGAAGGCGGTTAATGATAGAGCTATTCCTGATATAAATATAGAAGCTATTAAAGAAATTATGATACTACCAATTATTGTACTTGGTGAAAATGATATACTTAAAGTTTCATAGATTGCGTAGTGTTGTTTTCCTATGTACATACTAATCAACATAAAAATAAGACTACATAATGCACTTATAAAACCTATACTTACTGTTGAAAGATATTTTCCGATAATTAGTTCTGTTTTTTTAATAGGAAATGTAAGGATTGTTTCTAAAGTACCATTTTCTTTTTCGGTTGCAGTAGTTTGGATAGCCATATTACTTGTAGATATACAAATAGATAAGATTATATAAGTAATTGAGACACTTAGTAAGAGAACAACGATATAATTATTTGTACTTAGTTCTTGCTCTTGAATACTAAAATGATTGTAAGCTTTTTCTAAGTCTATCCCCTCTTCTACTAAATAATTATTTGTAAGAGTAAGATTATAACTTTCTAAGTATTGGCTTATGAGCTCGAACGTAGTTAGACCACTGCTAGTACTGGTATTTGTATAAATATTATAATTATTTAAATCTTTTTGATATTCTATAAAACCAGTTATTTCTTTTTTATCGAAAGCTTTTTCCATATCTGATATGGTATCAAATGATTGATAATTAATATGAAGTTCATCCATTATTAATGTTTCTTCTTTACTAAGTTCGTAGTTGATACCAATTGTATATTCAGTTACTTCGTTATCCATATTATCATATAAGTTTCCGTAAAGAATGACCATAAATGGGATCATTAATGGATATATAAATAATACTGAGATTGTTTTTTTGTCTCTTAAGATACTTCTTAATTCTTTTTTTATTGTAGTAATTATATTATTCATTATTAGCATCTCCTATCAATGTAAAAAATGCGTCGCGAAGATTGGTTGTTTTTGTTTCTTTTATAATATTTTTAGGGGTATCAGTTTTTATTACTTTTCCCTTATGAATTAAGATTACCCTATCACAAATATTTTCGGCTTCTTCCATATAGTGAGTTGAGTAAATAATGCATTTTTTGTTAACTTTTTCTTCTTTAATAAAATCGAGAATTACTTTACTAGATATGATATCTAACCCACTTGTTGCTTCATCGAATATATAATACTTAGGATTATGAATGACGCAACGAGCTATGTTTACTCTTTGTAATTGACCAGTAGATAGAGTTCCTATTTTTTGATGAATAATTTCTTCTAGATTAAACCTTTTAGTTAATTCTTGGATTCTTTTCGTTTGAATATTTTTATCAACTTTGTAATATTGACAACACATTATTAATAATTCATATGGAGAGATGTCTTTATATAGTTTGGTATTTCCTGATAAGTATGCTATTTGTTCTTTAATTTCTTCTGAGTTATTTTGGTAAGTTTTATTATCGATAGTAATAGTACCTTCGTTTGGAGTCATTATTCCAGCTAACATACGAAGAAGTGTTGTTTTACCAGCTCCGTTTGGACCTAAAATACCTAAAACTTCTCCTTCTTTTACATTAAAAGTGATATCTTCATCCGCTAGGAAACTAATAGATTCTTTTTTATTGATTTTCTTAACAAACTTCTTAGTTACATTTTTAACTTCGAGCATTTTCTTCACTCTTTTCTATATAATCGCATACTTCATTTATTGTATTATTAAAATTATTAAAATCTACATTAAACCATGTTACATCTAGTTGATTGTTAAAGAATGTGTATTGTCTTTTAGCATAGTGACGAGAGTTCTGTTTTATTTTATCCAGTGCTTCTTCTAGAGATACTTTATTAT
>CAZJHG010000041.1:0-12599 GCA_964545885.1 uncultured Muribaculaceae bacterium
GTTGTCGGCGTTAACACTGGTGCTTGGTGCTGTTGCGTTGACGTTGAATATAATAGGCTTGAAAACCGGAAAAGTATTGGGGAAATTTGCATCGTGCAATTACAGTAACATAAATTTATGGACACTCTGCAAATGAGCGTATTAAGTATGAAAAAGTGTATGAATCGTTCTTGAATCATACACTTTTCATTATTTTTGAAGTCTATGCCGCATAACGGACATTATATCGACTTTATAGACAATATCAACAGTACGTTCTTTGCCCGTAATTTTCGGTAACCCGCCGATTACTACACGGTCAATCAATTCATAGCACATTTCTCTCGTAAGAGTAGGAGCATTATGCAGATGGACAAATAAACAATAGCGATAACGCAAATAAGATTATATTATGGCAAATTACCATAGAATTTTGTCTTGTCTTCCCGAAAAGACTTCTCCGATATTATATATCATTACGACTTATCCCCCCCAAATGGTGTTCTCTACACGCCCCATAAAGCCAAATTTCATCATGCTTGAATTTTCCGATAGCACACGGTTCTGCGACGGCAGAATAGAGCGCTTACCCCCAAAATACCAGATAAACATATTCTACGGGCATGTTATAAGCGACATCAAATACAAAAACGCAACAATTCAAGATAAAACTTATAAACCAAATAACTAAAAAATAAACATATGACCGAAATTGATAATCGAACCTTGAACCCTAACATTATTACAACCAACAATATTACCTCTAAAAATGGCATTTTACCAAATGATAAATTTACATTTAAGATAGTTAATGCAAAAAAAGATTCCATGTTTACGCAGTCATTTATACACCTCATTCTCATGAGAATTGGTAGATATAAAATAAATCGCGTTAGTTGTATTATCAAATCTCCCTTCCCCGCCCTTAAACCTTATATTGACACTTCAAACATATTGAACAAAACATGATACTAGCCAATGTTGAATTGCTTTCTTTTACCTCCTGCTGTTTGTTTTAAGTTTATGCGTCATTTTAGAAACTAAATCTATATCATACATTAAAGAAGAGAATTCTTCACCGTTTAATTGTTGGTCAGCATCACTCAATGCTTGCTCTGGATTATTATGAACTTCTATAAATAAAGCATCTGCGCCCGCAACAACGGCTGCAAGAGATATTGATGACACGAGAGAACGCGTGCCTGTTCCGTGAGAAGGATCGGCAAAAACCGGAAGATGAGTTAATTCCTTTAGACTCGGAATAGCATTGATATCAAATGTATTTTTGGTATAAGAACAACTTGTACGAATTCCTCTTTCGCAAAGTGCGACATTTGGATTGCCGGAGTCTAAAATGTATTCTGCACAACAAAGTAGTTCTTCAAGTGTGGTAGAAAAGCCTCTTTTCAGCAAAATAGGTTTTTTTGTTTTACCAACTTCTTTAAGTAAAGAAAAGTTTTGGATGTTTCTTGCCCCAATCTGTATCATATCAGCGTATTTCGCTACAAGATCAACATCTCGTGTATCCATAACTTCTGTTACAAACGGCAATCCTGTTTCTTCTCTAGCTTTGGCTAAATACTCCAACCCCGTTTTACCCAGCCCTTGAAAAGAATACGGAGATGTACGTGGCTTAAAAGCACCACCACGAAGCATTTTAGCACCGCTATTCTTGACAGATCGTGCAATCGAAAGCATTTGCATTTCCGACTCGACACTACAGGGACCAGCAATAACAAAAAAATCTTTACCTACCTCAATATCCTTTATAAAAAAAGTGGTTTTGTTACAAGCCTTTGTTTTTAAAGATAAATTCAATTCGTTCATTGCAGACTCCTTGCAAATAGTATGTTTACTGTTCAAATTCCTCTAAATATTCGCACAATAAATGTATTATCATTAGATGAATTTCCTGAATGATTGCAGTATCATCGCTCGGTACAACTAACGATTCGTTTGCTAGTTTTTTAGCTTGTCCACCTGTTTTGCCGAGAAGTGCAAAGGTTTGCATATTCAACTCAAGTGCTTTTTTCAACGCATTGTTTACATTTTTGGAATGTCCGCTTGTTGAAAGAGTAATTAAAATGTCACCGTTATCCGCCATATTTTCTAATTGCATAGCAAAGATATCGTCAAAATTATAGTCATTTGATATAGCTGTAATTACTGATGTGTCGGCCGCCAATGCCAATGCAAAATAATCGTTTCTTTTTCTTTTGTATCGGACCATCAATTCTGTGGCTAAATGTGATGCTTGCGAGGAACTACCACCATTTCCGCAAATAAAAACTTTTTTTAAGCCTTTAGTTTTTTGGATTGTAGCTCCTAATTTATTTGCATAGTCTATCAATTCATTGATAAATGTAGCATTCTTATAAATGTCTAATCGTTGTTGAAATAACTGTTTTATCATAGTTTGTTCGTCAATAGTGAGATTCATCTATCAAATAGTTATCAATATAATCTTTTACGCCATCTTCAAGCGAATAGAACTCCTCGCTATAACCCGCCTCCCTTAATTTTTCCATCGATGCTTGCGTATAGGTTTGGTACTGTTTCCCAAGCTCTGACGGCATATCTATATATACTATCTTATTATCCTTTTTTAATGTGCTGAAAATAGTTTTTGCCAAATCATTAAAAGATCGAGCTATACCAGTTCCAACATTATACAATCCTGATATTTCTTCGTTTTGCATAAGCCAAATTATCAACTTGCAAATGTCTTTTACATATATAAAATCTCTTTTTTGCTCACCATCATTTATATCAGAACTGCTTGATTTAAATAGTTTTATTTCTCCGTTAGCAACAATCTGTTTATACCCTTGATATACTATACTAAACATACCAATCTTGTGATATTCGTTTGGGCCATATACATTGAAAAACTTTAAGCCAACGCATTGTTTGGGCTTTTGGGTTTGTTTTTCCACCCACAAATCAAATAT
Source organism: uncultured Muribaculaceae bacterium (assembly GCA_964545885.1). Classification (GTDB taxonomy): domain Bacteria; phylum Bacillota_I; class Bacilli_A; order RF39; family UBA660; genus Coprovivens. The sequence goes on from CAZJHG010000041.1 coordinate 2,931, forward strand.
ATGTTTCGAATAACCATATCTATTTAAGGGTTTTAACGATTCAATTGATTTATCGGAAAAACCTTTAGCGCCATTGCCATATGTTGCTGCAGAACTTGCATATATAAAGGATATTCCATGTTCTACGCAAAAGAGAAATAGCTTTTTGCTAAATTCCACGTTATTATCCCAAATATAGTCAAAGTCTGTTTCTGTAGTAGAAGAGCATGCTCCCATATGAATAACATGACTTATTTCATTAAATTCGTTTATTCTATCCCAAAAGGCTGCTTTGTTGATATAGGTGATATACTTTTTGCCATTAATATTCTTCCATTTCTCAGTTGTGGAAATATCATCAACAATAATTATATCATCATATTGATTGTCATTTAGTGACTTTATAATACAGCTTCCTATAAACCCTGCGCCACCTGTTACTACTATACTCACTCTACTTCTCCTAATATGTAATCAACGCATTTTTCGAATGTTTGAAATGATTTTATTAAACTATTTGAAGATGCCTTATTCTTATTGACCAAACAACCACGGCAATTAGAAACAAAGCAGATAGCGCAATCACGTTCATTATCGCCAATTGCATAGCTTTGAGCCAAATCTATATCATGCCTTGAAACTGCATCTAGAAACATTTTCACGCCAGGCTTCCTACACGAACACTCAATTGCGTATTGTGGAACGACGCCTTGAGGATGGTGGGGGCAATAATATGTAGCTGTTACACCTATGCCGTTCTCTTTTAACAAATGGAGAAGGGTGTCATTAAAAACTTTCAATTCAGCTTCAGAGAACAATCCTCTAGCTATTCCTGATTGATTGGTAATAATGATTAACAAATATCCGTTATCTTGCAATTTTAGTAATGACGGAATAACACCTTCTATAAATTCGATTGACTCTGGATTGAACGCATAATTTTTATCTTTAATGATAGTTCCATCTCTATCTAAAAAAATAGCCTTGTTCATTTCAACTTTCTTTTATCTTTTTTACTATATCAGATGTTGAAAAACCTTGATACATCTCAATATATTTAACTTCTCCTCCATTTGCTATAACGCACTCTGCTCCGACAACAATTTTATTTCTATAATCTGCTCCTTTTGCTAAAACATTAGGTATCAATGCTTTTATAATTTCTAATGGAGTATCATCGTCAAAAGGAATAATATAATCTACACAGGATAGCGCTTCCAACATTTGAACGCGTTCTTCTAACGGTATCACAGGACGAACATCACCCTTTAATCTTTTTACGGATTCGTCCGAGTTAATTCCAACCACCAAAACATCTCCAAATGTTTTTGCCTGCGTTAAACTATAAATGTGTCCTGCATGTAACAAATCAAAGCAACCGTTAGTAAACACTACTTTTTGGTTTATTAACGCTTTTCTTAAAAGTACAATCTGTTCAATTTCCAGTCTTTTTGAAAGCGAAAGCAATTCTATATAATTAACAGGAACAGCGCCGTATTTTGTTACTTTTTTGCCTGCTGCCACATTCGCAAGAACGAGTGCTTCTTCAAAAGACATTCCTGAAGCAATGCCGGCGGCTAAATATGCAACGGCAGTATCACCTGCCCCCGAAACATCAACAACGCTTGTTTTTACTGCTTCTAATTTTATTGTCTTTCCGCAACTCTCATACGAAAACATTCCTTCTGCACCGAGTGTTACCACCACCATATCGTGATGATTTTCTTCGCAGATTCGCTTGCTTCCTGTGGCAATATCTCTAAAGTCCAGCGAGTTTTTATTGATCATCATAGCAAGCTCTTTTTGGTTTGGTTTAAGCACATCACAATTAGCATATTTTGAAAAATCCACATCCTTGGGATCGGCAACAACCTTTATGCCTTTTTGATGTGCCATTTGAACAATATTATCAATCAAGTTGCGCGTTAGACATCCTTTTAAATAATCAGACAAGACGATAATATCAACGCAAGCGAGACATTCAGCTATTTTTCCCACTAATAAATTTTCAATTTTACTATCTATTTCAAAACGATCTTCATTATCAGATCTAAATATTTGCTCTTTTAGCTTTGTGTAAAATCTTTTTTTAATCGTCGTTTTTCTTGTTGAATCGATAACGAGTCCGTTTGATGAAATGCCTGCTTTATGAAGCAGTTCTTTTATCGTTTCGGAATTATTGTCATCTCCTATAACAGACACTAAAATCACATCTTGATTAGCATTTTTTAAATTGAGCGCAACATTGGCCGCACAGCCAAGAGTATAGGAAACTTGATGTTCCCTAAAAGTCATTATCGGTGCTTCAGCGGATAACCCTAATATCTCTCCATCGATAGAACAATCCAAAATTACATCTCCTACAACTAACACTTTGTTGCGTTTAATTTTACTTATTATGTGATTAATTTTCTGATTCATTTTTTGTCCGTTCCAAATCTTATCTTAACTGTATGTCTTTCGCCTTTTATTTTGTATTCTCACTCCAATTGTTGCTGTAATAATCGTTACAACTACTGTATCCACGATTATGTCCATTGTCTCCCATTGTATTTATTTCCTTATTTAAATCGTATTTCGGGATAATAACAAGAATATCCCAAATTGCAAGATTGCTCTAAATACGGAGGGAAAATCATCTTTTGAAGAAATTCATCTCTACTACTTGCATTTTGAGCTATTTCAATGTTTTGTTTGACGAGTTTCACATCCCTTAAAACGAATTCTTGCTCGTCGGCTCTGCCTACAATTTTTCCAGACTTTACCCCCAGATGCACAAAATCGTATAATGCACAAATCGCACAGGAAAGCTTCCTATAGTAATCATTAAACAACATAGCATTAACTCGATATTCCTGATTGCGAATAAAATCCGCATCATTAGAAACGAGCCTACGTTTAGAATGGGATAGCATTCCACACAAACTCTTATAGGGATCTCTGTGCATGCACAAACAATTGGAGTCCGAGAACACACAACCATTTCGCATTAAAAACACTTCATACTCAAGTTCAGAATTAGCCTGAATCATTTTTGAAATTTCTTCAATTGTAATATCCCTAGGGAAGATGATTTTTCTTATCCCTAATTTTTTATAATAGTTTAATATGTCATTGTTGTATACAGCACACATTGTGCTACATACAGTTTTGAGCCCGTATTTATTTGCTATAGGCAACAATTCGGGGCAAGAGATGATAATTCCGCTGATTTTTGAATTTGCCACTTTCTGTAGGTAAAGTTCGATTCTATTCAACTGCGCCTCGCTGTAACGAGGCGAATTTACAGTTAAGAACAACTCGGCATTTTTTGTAGATAGATAAGCTGCTATATCTATAACATCATCTAATGTATATCTGTTGGCGCGTTTCTTAAAACCTGACATTCGATTAATCTCCGAAAAGTTTCCAAATTCGGTATACCAATCATCGTCATCAAATCCCATATAAAATTCTTCAGCGCCTGCATCGATAAACTTATCGATATATTCTTTACTATTCAACGGAACTAGAATTTTCATAACTTTCTTTCACACTCTCAAAAGGAAAATATATTTCTTTATCCACTACATTTGCATTTGCAGCTTTTGGATCGCCGGGATAGTAAATAGTTCTCCCGATTTTATAAAACTGTTTGTTGTTTGCTCCAATATATCCAGTATAATATTTCGTGCATTGATGCGCACATGCATTGTTTGGTCTAAATTTCTTTGTATTGGCAAGTCCGGCAGAGGCATATTCACAAACCATTCCTGTTGACATATAGACTACAGGCGAGTGAACATAAATTTCATATCCAAATTTATTTGCTAATACTGTGTCTGCTCTCACATCATCCAACTCAATAGCTTTTATTGGATACTCTTTTATAAGTTCGTGAAAATGTGACGAACACACCTCATAAGCAGGTATTGCATCTCTAAACGTATCATATCTGCTATCCCTAGATTGTTTAAATAGCAAGCGACCTAAAACAATAGGGCAATTATATTTTGGGGATATATATTCTAACATCCCAAAATCGTTGACTACGAAAGAAAAAATATTGAAAGAAACCGACCGTATGATGAAATCTATGCGGTCTTTCACATTTTGTGAATTTTTTTCAGAGGACATCGGAATAACCAATGATATTTTGATTCCGTTTAATTTACAAAAATTCTTTATTTCTGCCAAAATATCTTCGGTTATATGAAGAAAATATTTTTCACAAAAATACGATCCAATATAGATTTCATCAAAATCCCTTTTCTTGGCTTTCAACTCTTGAATTGTTCTTTCAAAATTCTTTTGTTCGAATAAGGTAATTGCAATGTCACTTAAATTTAATATTGTTTTCATTTGTTATAATCTTTATTAATTTTTTGAATTAGCTCTCCGACTGTTTTTATTCCAGTTAAATCCATAAGATTGATTTGCACGCCGATTTCATCTTCTATTGAAAACAATAGAGTTACCATATCTAATGATGATAAGCCCAAATCGTTGAAAAAATTCGAACTCTCTGTAATTTCCACATCATCTTCAAGACGTTGTCGAATGAGAGCAATGATTTTATCTTCCATAATTCCTCCGATTTAATTTACCCATAGCGTTTCTGGCCAAAGGATCTGTTGTTATATAAACTTTGGCTATTTTATAGCCTTGAAAAACACTCTTTTGAATAAAGGTTTTTATATCTTTTGAGTTATTTTCTTCAACAACAATTGTTGCTGTTAATTTGTTCTCAAACATGTAAACTATAGATTCTTTTATGCCACTCAATGCATTTAATTCTGCTTCTATTATCTGAGGCATCAATTTGTTTCCATTAGAAAACACGATTAGATCATCCACACGCCCTTGAACAAACAAAAAACCGTCCTCATCGATGATTCCTATGTCACCTGTTTTATATTCGCCGTGCAACTCTTCAATGATGTTTCCTCTATTATCAAGATAACCAATCATAACATTTGAACCGTTTATTTTAATTTCGCCGGATGGCTCGATAGATAACGTATTACAATTTAAAGGAATACCTGCACTACCAAATTTGTTGTAATCATCTCTGTTAACAGAAACGCAAGGGGCGCATTCCGATAACCCATAGCATCCACACACATTTATCTCATATGCCGCCATCTTTTCACACAATGTGGCCGGAGTTCCTGCACCGCCACTTAAAATCTTTTTAAGGCGATTGCCTACAACTTTGCTTTTGTTCCCCACGGCTTCGATGCGTTGAATAAGAACTTCAACTATGCCAGGCGTAATATTCAATGCTGTAGGACTGAAATTTGCAATGCCTACCAAGAAAGAAACAACATCATACGTTAAATATATCGTTGATGCCGAATACAAGGGGCCAAGCAAATCGCAAACAACTCCAAATGCGTGGGTATATGGAATAATATTGACATAAACGCCATTATCCGGAAACTGATATTTTTCCATACCTGCAACAAGATCAAAAATTATATTCTTTTGACTAAGCGCAACCGCTTTTGGCGTTGCGGTTGTTCCGGAACTGCATATTACCGTAGAAATGGATTCATTTTCTCTAAATATCGCGTCTAATGAATTGCTTGTTTCTATGGCTTTTTCAACTGTGGGATCATCCAACTCACATATAAAATTAAATTTTTCAAAACATGACAATTTTTCGTTTGAAAACGGTTGTAGACATGCAATATTTCCGCTTAATACTGTGGCAAAGTAAGCAACACTAAACAGATACTTATCTTTAATGTTCAAAAGAACATACTCATCGCTTGAAGAGAACATACTCATCGTCTTCTCTACATCTACACAAAAATCCTGGTAAGTGTGTGAAACTCCGTTGTTGACAAATGCGACTTTGTTTTTGAAAGCTTTTATTCTGTTAAATAGATCATTAAAATCAAACAACTTATCTATCTTATAGTCGGGATAATTAGGCATCTCTTTTTATGATTCCCCCTGCTTTTTCATAAAATTTTTCTCGTGTAATTGAAAGCAAATGCAGATCGTGATACTCACCGTTATTGTATCGGTAGTCTTTTAAACAACCTTCCTCAACAAAACCAACGCCTAAATTACAAGCAAGACTTTGTTTGTTATAATCGTAAACATCGATATATATTTTACGAAGGGGGTAGTTAGAAAACAGTTTGTCCAAAAACCTAATACCACATAATGCGCCGACCCCCACATCACGATATTCTTTATTTAAGAATATACATACTTTACAATGACCATCATAAATTTTATATTCATATGAATAAACGTACCCAACAATTGTATAGTTATCATCTGATGTAATAACATAGAAATCATGATAGAAATGAGTCATGTTTCCTATCATCCATTTTTCAAAGTCGGGCAACGAATTTATTTGCATTCTTCCATGAAACAACGCCTGATCTTGATTATCCATCATAATTTCAAAAAGATTTGCTAAATCGTTTCTAAAGTTGAATTTTTTTAGTTTCAATCCGTTTTTCATTTTTTATCAGACCTCGTAAACGCATCAGCTTTTTGACTTAATTCAAGAATGTCTTTTATCTTAAATGCCAAACATCCGCCTGTGCATTTTAATGTTTTTCTTCTATAACAATTCATACAACCATGAGAGATTCCCAATTTGTACGCATACGCATCAATTTCATTCAAATAGTAATTCCTCAAGTCTGCAAGGCATCTAAAGTCAGTTATTTTAACCTTGGTACAATCAGAAAGGCCAAAACACCTAACCGCCGTTAAATCTTGCCTAATATCAATTACGGGTGAGCAATGAACTTCTTCTGTGTATATAGCGGAATCAGTATAAGGCAACTGAATGGGAGGCAACTTGTTTTTTGCTCGTTCTTTGTTTTTTTGATCCAACATTTGCCTGAATGCCTCTACCTCGTCGGCCGTTAGCAAACAAGCAGGCATTTTATTGCAATCATAATGTGGCAAAATATCATTTGCCAACATGGTATAAACAAAATCTTTAAACTTCGGTTTTACTGATTTGAAATACCCCTTAACATCAAGCAAACGTTTTCCTGCAGTATTGGGAACAACGATAGACATTCTAACTCTATTAAAATCATATTTTTTTAGCAATTTAAGCAGGTATTGATACTCGAAATTTTCTTGATAAATGTTTATTCCCAACGTAATTCTATCTTTCATATAGAATTTATTTATGTACAGCTCTAAATTGTCACACATTCTTTCAAATTCTGCTTTGCCCATGTCTGTAGGGTTATTGCAGTTCCAAAGAATATGAAATTTGGGATGCGTAAGCTCGTTAACAAATTCATCCAATTTTACGCCGTTCGTATATAGAATTACATTGCTGAACCTGTTGTCCGCAATTATCATCTGCAATATTTCTTTAAACTTTGAATGCAGAGTTGGCTCGCCACCAATCAACCCTAGCCTTTCATCACGTGCTGTAACAATAAAGTCCATTGCTTTTTTTAAGTTTTCAATACTTATTTCGTTTGCACTATGATTAACGAATTCATTTGCGAAACAATATGGACAATGTAGATTACATGCGTCCGTTAACATTATATTTGCCATTGTATTCTCCTATAAAATCACATAATAAATTGATTAGGAAACATCAATCAACGGATTCTATCGACAATAAGCCAATAGAAATCCGCTGACAACGTTTATGGAAATATTTACTTTCCACTGCTGCCGCTGTAGTATCCGCCGTAGCCGTCGGAGTATGTATAGCCACTATTTGAGTTGTAATACCCGCCATAACTATCTGCATATGTGTAGCCAGTATTGCTATTGTAATAACCACCATAGCTGTCTGCATATGTGTAGCCAGTATTGCTATTGTAATAACCACCATAGCTATCTGCATATGTGTAACCGCTATTGCTGTTGTAATACCCGCCATAGCTGTCCGCATATGTGTAACCGCTATACGAACTAGAACTATAATTCGAATAACTACTATCACTCATTATGACAACCTCCTATGTATATTTCCACTCGTATTGAAACGAAATTGGATCAATTATTTGTTCCCCAAGTCTCCATTATAATCTGCAACCACCAATTGTTACCGCATATATATCCAGCAGAAGTATGTGTAAACTGAATAATTTGAGAAACTATCTTCCAGAATAAGCTCCCCTATTATAGTAATCAACAATAGAATAACTTTTTACTATTTTCCACTATATCCACCATTGTAAGAACCATTATAATCGTTATATGTGTATCCGCGAATAGAGTTGTATGAACCGCCATAATCGTTATACGTATAACCATAAGTCGAATTATAAAAACCATTATAATCGTTATATGTATAACCTAAAATCGAGTTGTAAGAGCCATTGTAATCATTGTACGTATAACCATACTTTGAATTGTAAGAGCCATTGTAATCATTGTACGTATAACCACTATAAGAATCGCTGCTATAACAAGAATAATCTGAATAACTATCACTCATATTAAATTTCTCCTTTCTAAAAGTTTTTTAATTTCGTATAAAACCATTTCGCTTGTAACAGCACTAATGCAATCCATTTTTCCATCAACCACCGAAGACTTTCTGCATGAACGAAACTCTCCATCAAGAGAACAACCTTGGCATTCAGGATTTACGCCGACCGCAACAGGCAAAATGTTTTCATCATACAATTTATCAACAACATACGGATAAAAACGATTCAGGGAAACTGCGCTTCTAACACACAAGCTGGGCACATTTAATGCCGCGGCCATGTGTATCGCGCTCGTGTCATTACCGAAAACAAATTTCGATTTAGAAATAATATAAATTAGTTCCACAATAGTCGTTTTTCCGATATAAGAAACAAATGTTAAATTGTTTTTTGAAAAGAAAGATTCCATCGGCTTGTCTGATTCTACTCCACAAACAACACATTCCCATTTCGTCTTTTCCGAAATCCATTTTGCGACTTCGCAAAATCTTTCTTCCAACCAAATCTTATCCCATTTGCTACCACCAACAAAAAGCACAAAAAAGTCTTTAGGCAAACATAAGTGACACGAATTATCCACCGTTAAAACTGGCATTGACGATTCAAAGTTTCCAAGTCCCAGTAATCGTATAAATGTTGCATTCTGCTCTAATGCCATCCTATATTTACCCACATCGAAAATGTGATCATATTGCTTTTCGACCCAACGATTAATTTTTTCAGAGAAAGAGTGCTCGTTATAAACAGAATATTTTTTGTTAGCTTTTATAAACAGTGCAACTATTTCCGCATAATAATCTCTTGATACTGTTGGATGCAGCAAGATATCACAATCAAGACTTTGTGCTTTTTTTGATGTTTGTTTCAAGCTTTTTAATTCAAACTCCTGTTTGGTAAAACAAACAATTTCATCAAAATACCCACTTGACAGTGCAATCTGTTGGGCTTCGGGGGAACAGGACAACACTATTGTCCTGTTTGGATAGAGTTTCCGCAAACCTTTTGCAAAATCAAGAAAAAGAATAAAGTCGCCTAATCCGTCATATTTTATTACAGAAATTTTATCTTTGGTTGGCGTTCTTCTATTTGCTTTTTTTGCAAACCATTTTACAAGAAAATCTCTCATATGGACTTTCGTTTTTATTGTAATTTTATTTTGCACAATACGATTTGACACAGACTCCTTATATTTTGGACTGAATGAGGAGCGATTTTATATGCTATTGTCTTGATAACTTATAATACTCCTCCGCTTTCCGCAAGT
>CAZJHG010000042.1:0-11961 GCA_964545885.1 uncultured Muribaculaceae bacterium
TTTATTATTCGCCTAGCATATTTAATAAATTAATTTTAAACATATCTTTTTCTGCATGACTTTTAGAAACCATAACACCTTTATAAGTAGATAATTCACTTTGATGTCCTTCAGTTAGGATGTCTTCTGGTGTAATAGTATCTAACATTACTACATTTTGCTCTTTATATACTATATATCTTAATGTGACATCTCCGTGAACTTGACTAAACATACTATCACTTGGTAATTTTAATTCATATGTTTCGGTACCAGCTTTTTTATTTTGACTAGTCATTTGTCCTACGAACTTACCATTTCTTAGAGCTGGATAATATTCGAAGTTAAGCTTCTTATAAGCTAACATATTATATTTTTTTAAAGCTCTCTCAAGTTTTTTAAATTCATTTTCGTTAATGTAGTCTAAAACATATCCTTTCATATTTTATACCCCCTATATCCCTTTTCGTGCTTACATTTTAGCATGGCTGGGCTAACCAGTCAAATTTTGCCTCACTTCGGGGCAATTTTTAATGGTTTGTGCTTTATTATAGCAATAGTTTCTGGTTTTTTCAATGCTTTTTTCAACATTTTTTATACTTTTTGTTGAAAAAAAAGGCCTTTCGACCTTTATATGTTTAATTCTACGATTGTCTGACCATCATTGGTGCCATCTATATAATATTTTGATACGTACTTATTTCTTTTTAAGTATTCGTGGGTTGCGGTTCTTAGAACGCCACTCCCCTTCCCATGAATTATTATAATACTTTTATTTTTTAACTTAATATTATCTTTAATAAACGAATTGATAACTGCGATACAAGTTGCTGATGTTTCGCCGTGAATATCTAGTTTGGGGTATCTTATCGTAAATGGATTAATTATAATTCTGCTCATAAATGTTTTTCATTTCCTCTAAAGTTGGAATGGAGTCTACTGCTCCCATTTTTGTTGCGGATAAGCCAGCAGCGATACAGCCCATTTTTACCGCTTTTTCTGTATCACCACCATTTAATAGAGTATATGCAAATGATGCTCTAAATATTTCACCACATCCATGAGTGTCAACTACATTTACTTTTAGTGAAGGTGATATTTTGATTTGATTATTAAGACAATATAATACTCCTTTTTCTCCTAATGTTACTACAAATTCTGTATTTATATATTTCTTTTTTAACTTTTGATATATTGCTACTAGGGTTGCTGGTACTTGAAAATCTATTTTGGCTCCTGCGGCATATTCAGCAAATTCTTTTGAACAAACTGCATATTTTGTCTTTTTTAATAGTTCTAACACGGAACTGGTCATTAAACTTGCATCCAATACTGATAATGTTTTAGGGAACCTATCTAAAAGATTTTTTGCTTGGACTGCGTCATATCCGTCTACAAAGATTAGGTCTGGAGTAAAGTCGAAATCACATTTTTTCATACCAATATATTTGTCAGAAATATTGTATATAGTATGTGCTTTTGTGCTTTTGTTTAATAATGATATAGACATTGGTGTATCGTTATCATATGTTGGCTCAATATATCTTGTATCTATGTGTAATTTGTCGAAGACTTTTCTTATTCTAGAACCATTTACATCATTACCTAAAACTCCAGCTATAGTCGTATTAACGCCCCATTTTGTTAAACAACAAGCAACTGTTCCGGCTTGACCGCCAACATTTCCCTTCTTTTCGAAAAATTCATTTTTTGATCCTTCCAAAATCATGGTTTCTGTTTCTAGATTAATATCATATGTAATTCTTCCTAAGCATATTGATTTTAACATTTTGAATCACCCTTTATTCTTTTATTATTATAATATAAAAAAATCCTTATATCAATTGTTAAGTTTTCTTTTTTATTGTCATAAATTTCTATAGAGATGATTAAATGTTGCCTAATGTTCCTCCGAAATTGTTTTCACTTAGTGCTGTTGCTATAGGATATTTATTAATAGATGATTCAACTGCTAATGAACAAAATGCTCTTGGAAATTGGTTGATGCTTGTTGCTCAAGTTCTATCAACGAATGCTTTTTATCGTGCAGTAATGCAGGAACGTGGATTAGAACCTGGTGGTGCTACTGAAACTGGAAAAAATAATTCTTATTCCTTTGCTTATGGAGATGGTAATAGAAATACTTTCAACAGAAATATGTATGAGAAAAATCAAGATGAATATTCTGATACTTTAAGAATGCTTGAGAAGATGCTAAGGGCATTAGAAAAAGAAATTTATGATATTAAAAGCAAAATGAAATAATAAATATTGATTATTTAGTTGATTATGGTTATTATTTACTTATTAAGGAGCTTTGATTATGAGTAATGGTGTTGATTTAGTACTAATAAGTAGATTTGAAAGTATTAAGAATAATAAGAGGTTTTTGGATAATAATTTTTTAGAGTCTGAAATCACTTACATGGAAAAATGTAGTTGGAACGCTGCTACCGCTGCTGGGATATTTGCTGCTAAAGAAGCTTTTTTGAAAGCGATAAAAAAAGGAATAAATAATTATTCCTTAAAGGATATAGAAGTATTACATAACGATGATGGTGCACCATATATTGTTTTACATAGCGAATTATTACAACTTGTTGATTCAAATAATATATGTTTGTCTATATCTCATGATGGGGATTATGCAATTGCCTTTGTACTATTATCCCTTTATAATTGATTTTTCATAATGTTTATAGGTTTCGTTCCAGTGTTCGTACTCTGGATCTTTTCTTTTGTCTTTAAATATACCTAGTTCGTAAAGATAGTTACCAATGTATTTAGATACTTTAACAGCCCCTTTATGATTTAAGTGTGAACCTTTATCTCTAGTATCTGTTTTCCAATTGATATTTAAGTCTATTAGATTTAAATCAATAAATTCAATATCATTTTCTTTAGCTATTTTATCTATTGTATTGTGTTTTGTATAATTCCATGTTGCTTGTGTTGGAAAGCTCACTAGAACTAATTTTACATTATTAGTTTTGCATTCTTGAATTATTTTATCGAGATATTCTTTATTGCCGGCTGGTATTTTACTTAATTCGCTACTTTTTTTCATGTAGTCTTTGTTTTCTGACGCATTTGTGCCAGCTACATAAAGATATCCTTTATATATGTTTTGCCAATTATCTTTTGAACCGTATCTTAAATATTTTTTCCAATTATCGTGATATTTGTTTAATGGGTTGAAATCCTCTGTTTCACGAATAACTTTGTATTTCTTCTTTTGATTTGCGGGATTTCTAAATAAAACATTGGCTTCAAGTAAAATTACTTTAGGATGTTGAGATTCAATTGTTAACTGTACGTTTTTATATACGTTAGGAATTATAGCAGCTGCTTCTGAGCTATCAAATACTGTGTATCCATAATCATTCCATATTTCCATAGGTGATAATGATGAATATACTTGACTATCGCCTATTGCTACGACTTCGATTGTATCTCGTCTTTCACCTAATATTTCGTATCTTGAAACATTATATGTTCCGTGTTTGAATACATTTTTACCTGGTAGTAATAAACAAGTTAGTGCTATTAGTATTATTAATAAACCTAATGAAAAGCAGAACATTTTCAATAATTTTTTGAATATATTTTTTAATTTATCTTTCATATTTATCACCTAGAAGTCCACATATATTGGATCTACTGGAACATATCCGGTTCCGTATGCACCAAATATTATAATTGATACTATAAGCAAGTAATATACACCCCATCTTATAAAGATGTTTTTCTTACTTAATTCTTCTCTGATATTGATGTTGCGTTCTTTAAGTAAACTAATAACAAATATTACTATTAATGCAACAAATATAATTAAATAATCGCATTTATCAAGTCCTAATTTTAATAAGTCTCCATTAAATAAAGATGAAGCTTGGAAATTTACGAACATCTTTTTAAGCATTGCGAAACCAACTTCTAATGTTGAAGCTCTAAAGAATAATTCACCGATAAAGACAAATATTGTCATTTTTACTGATTGGAAAATTCTATAGAATATATTTTGTCTATTTATATGTAATTTAGAACACATTTTTATTATTAAAGGTTCAAATATATTTCCTAATAAAATTAATGTAAATTGGTATAGACCGTAGAATAAGTATGTCCATCCAGCACCGTGCCATAAGCCATTTAGAAACCAAACCGCAAATAATGCTATTGAACCACCTACTAGTGGGCCTAAATGATTTCCTAGAACTTTTCTAGCCTTTAATGATAATTTTTTTACTGGTTTTGCTAATGATACTGGGTAGAATATATAATTTTTAAACCATGTACCAAGACTAATATGCCATCTTGTCCAAAATTCTGAAATGTTTTTAGCAAAGAATGGTTGTCTAAAGTTTTCAGGTATTTTTACTTTAAACATTTCACCAGTACCTAATATTACATCCATTGTGCCGGAAAATTCCATATATAACATTATGGTATATGATATTACACCTATCCAGATTGGAAGGCCTGAAAATGAAGCGTATCCTTCAAATATTTTTTTTACTACAACATTTAATCTATCAGCAATTACGTATTTCTTAAAGAAACCGTATAATATTCTTTGATAGCCAAAGCAAAAGTTTTTGTATGTTACTTTGTTACCAGCAAATAAGTCTTCGGCTGTATCATCATATTTAGCTATTGGTCCTTCCATTATTTGAGGAAAGAATGATAAATATAACGCTACTTTGAAGAAATTTTTAGCTGGAACTGTTTTTTCGTTGTATACATCTACAATATATGATATTGCTTGCAGTGTATAATAAGAAATACCGATTGGAGCAGCATACTTAACTACTTTATAACTTATATTTAATCCTAGTAAATCAAATATATAGTTTGCGTTTGTACCAAAGAAGTTTAAATACTTAAAGAAAAATAAGAATGATACATTGAATAATATTCCTATTATTAATGCTATTTTTTTCTTTTTTTTGTATTTTTCTTTTATTGTTTTCTTTTCTGATTTTTCTGCGTTTTCTAATGCTATATTTCTTTTATCATCTATTTTTCCTAATATTCTTGCAGTTATATAAATTGATACGATTGAAAGAATTAGGAATACGATTAGTTTTTTACTTATGAAAGCAAAAAAGCCTAGACTTGCAACTAATAAAATATAAGGCTTAATCTTCTTAGGCATTATATTATAGATAACAATAAGTATAGGCAGTAAAAGAAATGCATATGCAGGATGCAAATATGACATTATTCTTCCTCTTGTAGTCTTTCAATTAAATTCCATATTTTTTTTGCTGAATTAAAGTTGTCTGGGATGATTTCAACTGTAGGTATTTCTACATCAAATTCATCTTCGATTTCTGCTACTAATGAAAGGATTGTTAGTGAATCTAAAAATCTTCCATCAATTAAGTTTTCTGTTGTTTTGTAATCAACATCTGGGTTTAATTCTTCTAATATTTCAATTAATTTTTCCATATAACTCACTCCTTTTAATAATTTGGATAATTAATTTCACTAGTTTTTATTGTGTCTCTTACTAGTGTTGTTTCACCTTGTTCATTTGCAAGTACAACTTTTGGCATATCACGACTTAGGAATAATGCTATTCCTTCTGTTACAGAGTATGCACCAACGTTTTTGAAAACAAATGTGTCTCCTAATTGTAGCTTGCGAACTTTTAGGTTCTTTATAATTATATCATTAATTGTACATAATGAACCATAAAGATTGTAAATTTCTTCTTCATCTTCTTTTTTGGGCAATAATTCAAATTGAGGTATTCTCATTGCCATAGTTTGGCCATAGTATACTAAATGATTTATTCCACCATCTAAAATGACGTGATTCCCATTTTTGTTTGTTTTAGCATCTGCTACACTTGTTAGATATGATCCACAACTAGCGGCGATACTTCTTCCTAATTCTAAAGAAACTTTTTTATGTGAAAGTTTTGCTAAAGCTTCTTTTACTTCGTCTAAGAATTCGTCTTCGTTAAATTCTTCATCTTGGAAATAGAATACTGGGAAACCAGGTCCGTACTCTACTTCTTGAAGAACGTATCCCAATTCTTGTTCTATTTTATTTGTTAATTCAACTAAATAATCTATTTCTTTATTTACTTTTTTTATTGAATGTTTTTGAGTACCTGAAAAATATTCTAGACCATCTACTATTAATGAAGGGCATTTATCATTTAAAATATTGATGGCTTCTTGTTCTGTAACACCGAATTGATTACCTGATGTTATTCTTATTAAAATGTGAATTGTTCTATTGTATTTTTCACACATTTCTTTTAATAACTTATATTGATTTAGTGACTCAATTGTATATTTACCAATATCATCGTATTTAGATACCATTTCATCGATTGAATTGTAATCTTTATTTACTCCTGAAATAACCATCTTTTTGTGGTCAATACCTAGTTTATTACAAATATCAAATTCGCCTTTTGAACATATTTCGAATCTTTCAACGCTATCAGCTAGTTCTTTTATAATAAAAGTATTTGCTTTTACTGCGTATACTAGATTAACGTCTGTTGGTAATTTGCTTTTTAAATAGGAAATTCTTTTGTTTAGTACACTTGTATTGTAAACAAATGTTGGAGTTCCGTACTCTTTTATTATTTTGTCATAATTCATGTTGTCTACCCCTTTAATTCCATTAGCTTTTTACGATCTATTTTACCATTTTTAGTCATTGGGAATTCGTCCATTTTGATTAATTTTGTTGGTATCATATATACTGGTAATATTTCTTTAAGCTTAGAATGTAATTCTTTGTTATCGATGTCACCAATATAGAAACCAAATAGTTTGTTTTTTTCTTCTTGGAAAATTGTGCAGCTTCTTATTACTTTGTCTACTTTCATTAAAGCTTTGTCTATTTCTTCAAGTTCGATTCTGTGCCCTTGAAATTTTATTTGGAAATCTTTACGGCCGTTGAAAACTAATTCATTATTTTCGTTATAATAACCTAAATCCCCGGTACGATATATTAAATCGATGTAATTTTTGTTATTTGGATTTTGAACAAATGCTTTTTCTGTTTGTTCTTTATTGTTGTAGTATCCAAGTCCTAGACATGTGCCTCCTACGCAAATTTCCCCTACTTCGTTTGCTTTTATTATTTCTTTATTGTTTTCATCTAGCAAGTGAATTTTTTCATTTGGGAATGGTAATCCAATAGGAATTTTATCTTCATAGTTGCGTTCTCTATCAATTATATGATATGTACAATTACATGTTATTTCTGTTGGACCGTATACGTTGACAAACATTGCGTTTGGAAGGTGTTCCATCCATTGTTTTAAATGCTTTAAAGGCATTACTTCTCCACTAAATATTACCTTATTAACTGTTGATGGTACTTTGTAATCTAAACCATGGAATGTTGTTATCAAACATAATGCGGATACTGCCCATGTCATTGTAGTAACCTTGTTATCACATATATAATCTAATAACTTTGATGGACTAGAAAAATATTTTTTAGGTATTATTACTAATGTTGCTCCTACTTTGATTGCTGAATATATATCTTTTACAGAAACGTCAAAATCGAATGGGGCTTGGTTACCAATCATGTCATTTTCGTTGAAGTCAAATAACTCTGTAAATTTATCGATAAAATCAATTACTGAACGATGTGATACAACAACGCCTTTAGGGTTACCTGTTGAGCCTGATGTGAAGTTAACATATAATGGATTGCAGTCTATGTGATTTTGAGCACACTTTTTGATAATTGCTTCGTCAACTTTTGTTTTTACTATTTCAGATATATTATATATTTCGTATCCGTCAAAGTATTTTTTTGCTAGTTCGAAGTACTCATCATTAGTTATTACATATTTTGTATTTGTTGTTTGCTTTATGCTTTCAATTCTTACTTCTGGTAGTTCGGGATTAATCAAACTATAATAGCAATTTGAGTAAACACTACCATAAAATGATATTAGAGTATCGATTCCTTTATCCATAAAAATGATAATCAATTCTTCGTTGATATTTTTGCTAGCAAGGAATGTTCCTACACTTTTACTTTTGAAACATAAATCTTCGTATGTAATGTTTTTTTCTTCTTCAATTACTGCTAATTTATCTTTATACTTTGTAGCAGAATTTTCTAAGTAGCTTAATACATTAAACATATTGTTATTCTCCTTTTTTTATCTGAGTTTTTATTATTTACCCAGCTACATTAATTGTACTATTTTTTAATAAAAAGTAAATACCATTTGTAAAGTTTTGGTATCGGTTTTTTCTTTAAATTTTTTAAATTATTATTCGCTGATTTTAAGATTTTCACATTTTTTTATTTCTTCGATAATATGGCCTATATTACCTTCACCAGCATATCTGTTTAAATCAAAAAAATTATCGTTTGAAGGTCTCCATTCTAATTTGTTTACTTCTTCTACTAAAGTTATTTCTTTGTTTAGAATACCATAATAGACTTCAATTGATTTGTTTAGAGTTATATATTCAAGGTTCATAAAATACTTAAGTAATATATCACTCTTTTTTATATTTGTTTCTTCTTCTAATTCACGATATGCTTCTTCAAGACCTTGATTATCTTTTTCAATTTTTCCGCCTACTAAATTATACATACCTTGATAAGGTTCTTTTGTTCTTTTACACATTAGAGTTTTAGTTAAGTCTTCGTTAAATACGACAATTACATTATATTTTTTCATAGTTCACCTCTATTAACATATATCATAACAGATTTTTTTATCTTTGAAAAAATAATTTTAAAGATATTTTTGGGATATATAAAAATAGCTTTTTAAGCGAGTTATTTTGAAGTAAAGTAGCCTAATAGGTTACCTAGTAAACTTATAGTATCTTGACTTTTCTTGTTATAATTTCTGCTTTTTAATTTTTCCTTACATTTTTCGACGATT
This sequence comes from uncultured Muribaculaceae bacterium, assembly GCA_964545885.1. Taxonomy (GTDB): domain Bacteria; phylum Bacillota_I; class Bacilli_A; order RF39; family UBA660; genus Coprovivens. The sequence continues at coordinate 8,876 of CAZJHG010000042.1, forward strand.
TACCATGTCGTCTTCAGTTACTTTTGTTAAATAATCAATGTTATTAGCATATCTTTGAGCATAAGATGGTGCTAGAGTATCATTCATTGATAGTTTGTTTTCGTTGTTAATTTTATATACTTTTGTTTTTACTAAAACAATTCCTACTCCTAGGTTTTTGGCACTTTCAATATCGAAATTGCTTATTTCATCATAACAATATAAACCTAATATAGTTGGTAAAGTTAATTTATCGTTTAGTTCATCGTTATGTATCAATTCATTAGGTTGCGATAATATTATCTCGTTATAATCGTTGCTAATTTCAACTAAGTCTTGAGGAGTATATAGTTTGTTTACTCTTGATGTAGCCTGACTTTCTGATTTTCTAACATATTTTGAATATGAATCAACAGGATACATATGAACTATTTGGTCAGTTGGAAAATCACTAAATATAATATTGTAGTTGGTTCGTGGGTCTTTATAAGTGTTTAACTTAGATGAACCATCTAAAGAATAAGAGCCACCATCTACTGTACTTATCATTTGTTCTTTTGTTAAGATAAATGTCTTTCTGTATAATGATTTAACAAATGCATAGAATTCTTGTCCTTCTAAAACATAAATTGGTACTCCGTATGTTCCAGATAGGTTCTTATCGTAATATTGTTGGACACTTTCTTTTGTTAGCATTTTTTCTTTTATTAGAGACGCTGATTTATCTTTAGCTGCTCTAAATAAATCATAGTTTTTACTAATAAAGTCTTCTTGTTTTAAACACTCATGTAATTGTAATTTTTCTTCATATGTTAGTTCATCTATTTTTATAAGTTTGTTATATATTTCTAAATCTTTGCTATCGAGTATTTGGTTTTCTTTTTGCTGAAAAGATAGTAACTGCTTAATATCAAGGAAGAAGTTAAAAGGAATATCTTCAAAATGATAGTCAATTATCATATTACTTAATTGTAGGTTACTTTCGCTTACTAAGAATTCTTTTAGTATATCTCTATCTTTTGAATGAATGTATTCATTTATTTTTCTTCTAATGTACCATTCGTTGTCGCCATTACCGAAAAAGTTAAAATATTTATTAAGTGTTTCTTCTAGTTTTTCATAATCTACTATTTTACTTTCGACTATTTGTGGTAATTCTTGATAAAGTTGGTAGTATCTTTCTAACATGTTATTTTCAACATTATAATTTGATATTTCTTGGTTATAGTATTTTTTACGGGCTTTGATTATTTCAGATGTATCATTACTGTTAGATAAACTATTAATTAAAAAACGATAGTCTTTAACACTTTCTATTGTAGCTAATTTTTCTACGAATTCTTTTTCCGATAGATAATAAGGTGGAATAGTACCTTTTTTTGAGAATAGTTTTAATAATTCGTTGTAGTTATAATCTTCTAAGTGAATGAAACCAGGCTCTTCTTGTAATAAATATTCAGATGCACTTCTTGATGATGCTATGACTAATTTTTTCTTGATATCTAATGGTAGTTCTAAAGCAGCGATGACGTCTTTTTGAACGTTAATACTTAGTCTGACTATTGTATTTATTAATAAATCGTTGTAGTTTTCTTGAACATATTTAGCTAAGGCTATAGCACCTTCTTTTTCAAGAGATGTTAAATAATAAGATAAATCTTGGTAGTGGTCGATTATCAGTTGACAGAATTCTTTTTTCTTTAATATTTCGTTAACGTATTCTTTACAACTTGTTATAATTCCGTTCATTTTTGCAGATAAATCTCGTGATTCCTTTAATATTTGGATTCCAATATCATCAAAAAGAATTAAAGCTGCTTCGTCAGGTATTTCTTGAGTTAACCATATAAGTTCGTATTTGTTTTCAGGATTTATTAACTTTTTTTTCATTCTTTTATCAGAAAGAGTTTCTATGACTGATTTGTCGCGATATTTTAGCATTTCTCTTATATTTTTGTTATCAAAATTTAATAAAGATTCTATATCCATTTTATTCGCCTTCTTTAAGATACTTTTTAAACTTATAATTTCATTATATCAAAAAGAAGAATTTATGGGCGTTTTATGTGGAAATATTTGATGTTACTTATAATATTTTTCAAACAGTGAATTTAAAATTTTTAATTTTTACATCTTGCTAGTTATTAATATTTTGTAATATTTCGGTATTTTTACCTATAAATATATTTTTTATTTAATATTTTCTAATATATTTTGCTTTAATTATCAGAAGTTTTTAAACTGTCAAAAAAGCGAAAATCTTTATTATTTTTTATCTTTGGTTTCCTCATATATTCTTTATCACTATCTTTCTTTAATTCTTCAAATCGTTTTATAAAAACTAACTGAGTGATGTCTTCGGCTTCATAAATGTTTTTTTGTAAACCTAAACGCTAGTCTTAAAACATCATTAGAGTATAAACTATATAAATCTAAAAATTTTTTTGTTACTTCAGACATTTCAATCACCTATTTAAAAGTACTTTCATATATTAGACAATTTAAAATAATAAAAATTGCATTTTTTATAAAAAATATTAAAAATTGTGTAATCTTATTTTAACATAAAAAAAGCAAATCATTTTTGATCTACTCTATAAATTGTAATTTGTATTACTTATTATCTTCATTTTCACTATATAATTTGACAATATTTTGTCCTAACATAGTCGTTTGTCTATAAGTTATTTCTCCTGTTGTTGCGTTAATATCAAGACCTATTTTATATCCTAAGCCATCATATCTTGTCATACTACCCCATATATCCATTTTCTACACAAAATATAGTTTTTTAAGTGTTTAACTCTATTCATATCAACAAAGAATAGTACATCTTATAATATTATAAAACTTATTATAGCTACTAAGATTATTTTAGCTTTCTTTTTCATAGCTTTCCTCCGTTTCAACAAATTACTATTTGTTATTTTAAATATCTTTCAAAATATCCATTTCCCCAAGTATAGCCATAAGGTGTATTTTTATCTTTACATATTTTTTCAATACCAGATAATGCAAATCCACCTAATGTAATACTACAAATAAGTGCAAGTGGTATTTGCCATAACATTATTCCTTGCTCTGTAAAAAATGATACTACAATACAT
>CAZJHG010000043.1:0-11874 GCA_964545885.1 uncultured Muribaculaceae bacterium
AGCCATATTAAAAGTCCTACCCATTACATTAGCACATTGAAAAGCCAACTTTTCCATAAACGGATTATTTATATCAGGTCTTTCAACCTGATATACACCTTTAGAAAGAGTTTTTAGCCAAACCTGTCCACCATTACTATAAGAAATATCGGTAACATCATCATCCTCTAAAAACTCTGCTAAAGGCCCAAAATCCATCTGAGAGAAAACATTCTTCTCATCCATCACAACACCCTCTTATTCATATTAATAATTAACCACAAACAGTTAAATCTTGACACTCATTTTGTAAAATGTATGTTTGATTAATAATCATATCCTTCAATTCTTCATTCTTCAATTCAGTAGCTCCAGCATTTGTAGTATATGATTTATTTCTAGGAACTGGTTCAATCTCAATTCCTAATTTAACTGCTTTCTTTAACAACAAGAACAAATCCTCTGGAACAGCAAACAACAATACAGAAGCAACTCCAGGATTATCCTTATTTTCAAAAACATTATTACCATTACTATCTTTAACTGCTAATACTTGAATTCTAGAAATAAATCTACCATAAACAAGTTTACCATCTTGTTCAGTAGTCATATACAAGTCTATTTGATTACCAGGAAATATTGAATTACCATAAACAGCATCTCCATCAACTTGTAAATCAAATATAGTATAACCATCTTGAATATTAGAAAAAACTGAATCAGGCATTTCTTCCTCAGATATCAAATTTTCAGTAAAGAAAAAACTATTTTGAGCTATCTTACTATCATAAGATACCAACATATCCTTAATTCTATTAGGATCAGTAACTAGATTAGTCATTCCACTAACAGTATCTTTTGGTACCTGAAAATATCCAATATATTGTTCAGTAATCTTTGTGCCTTGAATTAAAGTTTGAGTACAATAAGGTACTGAAGTAGGTTGAATAGATGAATTAACACGCCAATTATAACCTAAATAAAGTACAACAACTCCAACAAGAACACCAAGTATAGTAACAGTATTCTTATTACTTAAAAACTTTTTAAATGGCACCAATAAATTTCCCATATTTTATTCCTTCTTTCCTTACATCAATTATACAGATGGATAATAACTACAACCTGCATATTCCCAACTACTGCACATTACATCACTTGAACCAGCGGTACACTTATTATTATCAAATTCTATTATCAAATCTATTGAATTAACAACATCTAATTGAGTAGTTGCATCTCCATTAGCTGAAGAAGCATCTCTACCAACAACAAAACCAGCAGTAGTAGTAGCTATCTTTATACTAACCTTAGGTGGAGATTCATATAGGTCGTAAAATTGAACTGTATAAGTATCTGTAATATTAACAGTTTCAGCGAATCTCCTAAGGAAGTTTTCAACGAAAACTTCCTTCAAGATTCTAATCTGACGAGTTTGTGAATAATACGAATAATCAATTGCATCATACATTGCACTATTAGCAACTTCTTTTAATTGATAATAATCTTCAGTATTAGTAGTAGTTGCATCATTAGTCAACATCATAACAACTACTATAAATATACCTAATAGTATAAACCAGTAACCCCAATAAGACTCTTTCATACTTTCACTCCTCTCTTATTTAAATGCCAATCTAAAGTATCTTGTAGTATCAGGATAAACATCACCAGCAGCAAAAACATATTTATATTCAGTAGAACCACTACTGTTATTACCTATATCTTCTATATAATCAATCCAACGACATCCAGAATCCATTAAACTCTTAATTTCATCAGAGCGATCAGAAGAATCACTTTCTACTAAATAACAGATATTACCATTTCCACTTTTTGCAAGTGATTTAACAACAGCATTACTTACATCATTGTACATAAACTCTTCTAAGAATTTACTTCCATAATGTTGGAAATTAATAATCTCATTCATATCATCATTACTTGTAGTCTCCCAACTTTCAGTCTTTTTAGGATCTGATGTTAAAGACGCTATTGAATATCTTCCATAAACAGTTAAATTATCATAATTTATTTCATAACCATGAGCATCATTATAATTTCTAATAGTTGATAGTGTCGCTGGAGTTAATACATAAGAATACTCTGCATTATCAGTAGAACTATATATTGTTTCACCAATTCCTTGAATTGAATTAGAAGCAACTTCACCTTTATTAGTAATCATTGAAGATTCTGCATACAAGAATTCTGAACTATCACTCCAGTTAGATGCAGAATTACCAGTACCAGCTGTTAAATCAGAAAGACTAACAGAAGATGACATAAATCCTAAAGACGCATTACTATTTGAATCCATCTTATCTTTATCTGATAATGTATATGAATAATCTCCTCTTTTTGAGTTACCAGCAGCACCCAAGAAATCTTCTAAAATAGAATTTGAATCACTACTTCCAATAACTGTATTAATAACAGAATCACCACAACATAAGCAAACTTCTTCATATACTTCATAGAAACAAGTTCTAGAATTATTTGCTATTAAAGCACTACTTGCTCCCATAATTCTTCCATATGCAGCATCAGCATTAAAATAAGTACCAATATCAAAGAATGTATAAGTATAAGTATATAAGTTTCTTGGAGTAGTTATACTAACAGGGAATACATTATACATACCAAGTTTAGACCATCTACCAGATTTTTTCTCTTTATCAACGTTATATACAACATTACGATTCTTAGCATTCTTTAATGCTGTAGCAAAGTCATCACCATGTTCCTTATTATCATCAGCACCTACATACCAATAACCCTTATTCTTATAGAAACTACTATTAGATATTGAAGTCTCCAAATAAGAAATATCTAAATATTTCAAATTAACTTCAAAGCAAGCTCCACCATACCACTGACCATCTATAGTATTTGTATAACTTGTAAATGTTGACCAGTTACCAGCTTTAGCATATTTACTAACATTTTCTTTATCAGTACTTTTTTCTTTAGTACCAAGTCCACCACATAATACTATTGTTGAACTCTCATAATCAAGACCATCAGTTATAGTAGTATCGCCAGTCCAATCAACTACATTTTTACCACTACCTTCATAATTTTTAGCTTCATCAGAACCAATATTCCAAGATGAAGTTTCCAAATAGTAAGTAGATTTTAAATCATTACGTGATAAGTTAACTACAGATTCTCCACCAGTAGTCGATTGAATACCATCAAGTTTTACAGAAGTATTATTACTTGAATTATATTTTCCTTCTCCACCATAATATTTATCATTTAATTCCGTAAATTGTTCAATATAATTGTCATTATTAGATTGAAGAATAGAATTAAAGGCAGCCTCATCATAATTATAAGAAGCACCAGGATTAAATAAACTTTCTATCATAGTATAAGACTTGCTACCATATTCAGAATATGTACCATTAATTTTTACACTAGCAACAGCTTCAGTTGTCGAAGCGTTATATAGTATGAAGTGTTGACACGCATACATATCATCAATTTTAGTAACAACTTGGTTATTCAAATTTATTAACGAAGCTGCTTTAGCTTTCGTATCTTCATCAAGTTGTTTTAAGTATGTTCCTTTTGTATCACCATTCTTAACAAATTCTTCAAATATTGCCTTACCTGTTATTTTAGCATCCAAATCATTAGTTTTTTCAGCCCAACTATCCAATGTTTCTGCTATTGAATCCTTAACATAACAATTACCAGTAAAAGTATCAGGTGTACCATTAGTTGAAGTAGTAACTGTACATATCTTATTATTTAATTCAAAATCAGTATATGAATATGACTCTTCAGAGACAGAACCACGATTAGCTTTAGTATTACCAGTACCATTTGGTCCACTACCAGATGAAATTCCAGCAGAAGAAATTGTACTACTACCAATAGTCGCATACTTACCATCATCAGCAGATGTTCCACCCTTATCATCATCATTGTATTTACCATACGCATGATTACTATCCATACCAACAGATACAGAAACAGCATGAGCATAAACATATGTCTTACAAGCATAATTATCTACAGGTGTAGCAGATTCTGTTTTTTTACAATTAGTTCCAGTATCACTATAACCAGAAGGACAAGTACTATATGATTTAGCTGAGATAGAATAACCATACCCAGAAATATCGGTATCTCTAGTCCATTTCATTCGTTGAGCAAGGGTAAGATTAGAATAATCAGACTTTTTAATATAACATTTTGACCCTCTTTTTATGCTTTCAACATTATACTCAACATTTACAGAATAACAAGAATAACCAGTCTCATAATTCTTTGTAGATACACAATTAGGTGCAGACTTACAATATTTATTACCATCTTTAGTAAAACAATCAGAAGTCGAAGTTCCAATTAAAGTACCAGAACTACATATATATTGTTGATAGTACTCCTTACATGCTTGTACATAATTACCAGTAGCTGTTCCTTTGTATGCAGTAGCATCATCAGTATTACCAACAGTAATTTCATCTTCATCAGTACCAAAAGCAGTCCATTTATCCATATCACTATAAATATGCGAATAATTGCTATAATCATTATAAGCAGTTACAATTTTATTAGATAAGTCAACCACTTCTTGCATAAATCTATTAACATTTATATAAGATGTATAACAAGTTACAGTTTGACCAATAAATATATTATTACTTTCCTCTTTATTCTGAATTTGGAAATAAGAGCCAGCTGCTACAGCATTAACTCCTACATAATTACCAAAAGACGACATAGATATTTGCCAATCTTCCTTACAAGTAACTTTACAATATTGATTAGTAGAGAAAGCTTTAGAATAAATCTCATTGTCAGAAGAATCCTTTATATTAAACTTAGATGAATCTCCACCAGTGTATTCAGTAACATTAACTACGCAAGCAGTTTCATCTCCACCTATGCTATCAATATATTCAGTTCCGGTATATTTGGAGCCTTCTCTAATTTCATAAAGTTCAGCCTTACCAACATTAGAAGCATTATAACTACAAACACTCGACATTGTAGAAGTTGTACAAGAAGAATTACAAACACTATGAATAATATAAGGATAAGCATCTTCATCTGTTACATATTTACAACATCCAGACAATTTAAATAAATCTTCATTAAAATTACTATCACAACTATTTGCTCCACAATGACTCTCGTAATCAAGAGCTGGAATATTATCACAAGTACTAGGTGCTATATCAAAATATAAATATAAATCAGTTTGATTAAGATTAAATACAGTCATTCTTTGATATGCTCCAGCACTAGCAGGACTAGCAATAAAAATGTTACCAACACCAGTTCCTTTTTCATAAGTTACTTTAAATGAATAAGGAATTTGACTTTCACGAGTAGTAGGAACACTAGTAACTGAAGAAGCATTACCAACTATAACTTTTACTTCGTATGAATACTCTTTTATTTTTTCATTATCAGAAGAAACAACTCCGTCACTATCAAAAGATACTATGTCAAATTCTATTCCACCAATAGCAGCTGGTTTTGAAAGAGTAAGTTTCCCAGCTTCTACAGGAGCTGTTATCTTACCTTTATAAGTTATAGTATAGCCTCCACTTTCAGTTGTTTCGGTATTTGTTGAAGTAATAACTCTTTTAAAATCATCAACATTAACTATATCAACATCATGAAATTCTGACAATATTTTAGTAAGCTTGCTTCTTACCTCAGAGCCAAACTCAGAAGCAGCCCAATCAACTTGATTGAGAGCTGTATTTACATTACTTTCATAATTATTATCTTTATAATATTCACTAGCCATTGCTTGATAAGCAGCATAATGAACAGCATATAACTCATCACTAGGATCAGCTGATGCACCATAACCACTACCAATTGCTACAATACGAAAAGCAAGATGTATTGAAACTCTATCAGTGTTATTAACTTCAGTCATTATCGAAGATAAAGTTATATCAGTTCTATTAGATATATAATAAGCAAGCTTCCCTAATTCCGAATCTTTATCCAACATCGCAGTCAAATAATAGTCGAGACCAGCCGCACTTGGTCCAGCTCGTCCAGGATCCAAGCAAAAAGCAACATACTGATTTGCATCATTACTACATTTTGTTGTTACATTATAAATTGTACTAGTAAGATTACTTCCGTTATAACTTCCCCAAGGCTCACTTTTTCCTCCTGCAGAAATAGTATACTCAGAACATACATTAGATTGGAAACCACTTTCATCAACATACAAATTTTCTGTTAACTTAGTAGCTTCATCAGCAACAGTAAATGAAGTTACGTTATTATCAACAGAGAAGAAAAATGTTCTTTCTGAACTATCAGAATCATATTTAACTATAACAGCAATATATTCATTATAGTCTGTTACTGTTTTTCCAGTAACCTTACATTTACCATCACTAAACTCAACAGAAATTTTAGTGTTTGACGGATTTTCTAATGCACAAGACGATACAGTACCATCACTAATTGTCAAAGTTGATGTCTGACCAACACGAACTGATCTATAAGTATTATAAGAAGTTTTTTCGTTAACAACTCTTGCAACATATATACTTCCATCAAGTGCAACTTCACTACCAGCTACAACACAATCAGTAGTTCCTTGTTTAACCCAACACTCTAATTTACGACCGGCATTAAAAGCACCATCAAAGTTTAAATATGGTAACTTTGCCTTAGTACTAGAATCATTACTTGATGTAAAATAATTACCTGAATTATCAAAATACCATTTTGTTGAACCGTCGACAAAATAATCATCAGTTTTATTTAATTTTGTACCATCAGAACTTGCTAAAGCTCCATAACCATCAGTAGATATTTGTAAATAATTTTTATATTCGTAGCATGCTGAATAAACTTTACCATCTTGAACTGCATCTCCAGGTTTTGCTGCTACATTACATGTTCCAACCGAATGAATTATAATATTACCATTAGCAGCTGATGCACCATCATAAACTTCATACCCTTTAAATTCAACAAGATTTTCATATGATTTTCCACTTAAAACTGAATTTGAAGGTGTAGGCAATGTAGTACTCGCACTATCAGCTACATAAAATTCATAAGTTCTTCCATTAGAAAGTGTACCAGAAGAAGCAGACCATCCACTATAATCTACTTTTGTTCCACCAATCATAAGAAGTCTCGCTATATAACCTCTACCAATAGTTATTCCTATAGTAGAACTAGATTCAACTGTTTCACCACTAGCATTCACATAAGAATAACGTAGAGAAATAGTTGAATAATAAGAATGACTAAAATCAGTTGTATTTGAACTAATCTTACAAGCTGTTGAACTACCTGCTGTACATCCAATTACTTTAACATATTCATCTCCTTCACCAGAAACATTAAATTCCAGTAAGTTAAAACCATCAAGTTCATTCCATCCGTATTCATTTGCTAAATCAATAACATCAGTAGAATTTTGAAGTTCGAAGGAAAACTTATTACCAGCAAAAGAAGTAATCATAAAAGTAAAAAAGCTTATAAATAAAAACATAAAATATTTTATATAATTCTTTTTCATTATAATACACTTCCTTTCTTCTTTAATACAATTACTGTTAAAACAACTCCAATAACAACTATTATTCCAACTACAAGATACTTATATTTTGATATCTTTGATAAAGAATTTGTAATAACACTATTATTTTCTTCTGAAATCTTTTCTTCTTCTAAAGCCAATAACTTTGTTTTATACTCATCAACTTTATTATAAAAAGTACTTCCATCAACACTATATGTCGTATATTGTTGACATAAATAGTAATCTGGAATATCTTGACATATTTCTAAATCAGAATAAACATTAAACTTAGGTAATGTTAATCTAATTGTTCTAAGAGTCTCTAATGAACACCCATATCTATACGATACTATTTCAAACACATAGTTATAAGTATTAGTAGACGAAGCTGGTTGTCTTATTGTAATAGAACCATCAGCCATAATATCATTTGAATTAAAACTCCATTTCTGATTACCATTATTAACTTGAACATATAACTCTTCTGACACATTATAAATCTTTACATCTAAGTATCTATACGTTAAAGCAGAACTATCTACTTCTCCGTTTCCTTGATTTACAGTTCCAACATCAGTAACAGGCATATATGTCACTTTAACATTTGCTGCAGCCGAACGGAGTTTACTTAATTGTGAAGGTGTACAAACACTCTCCTCCGCTCTAACAGAGGTTATTCCTACAAACAAAAGGAATAACATAATTAATAATTTATTTCTTTTTTTCATCATAAAGCACCAACCTTATTTTCTATATATAATTTTACCATTAACATTTTAAAATAACAATAATAAATTGATGTTATCTTTCGTTTGTGATATATTATGAGAGGTGATAAATATGAAGAAAAAAATATTATTAATTATTATAATTGTCTTTGGAATATTAGCAATTAGTGGTATGTTATACGCTGGAATAACCTTAAAAGCTAAAGAAAAAGAAGAAGATAGTCATCTAATAGAATTAACATTTGATGAATTACAAACTAAGATAGATAATAAAGATACTTTTATTCTAGTTCTATCTCAAACAAGTTGTTCTCATTGTGCCGAATATAAACCTATCTTAAAAGAAGTATTAACAGAATACAATATATATGCTTATGAAGTATCAATAGATAAGTTATCAAAAGAAGAAAATGCTAAATTAAAAGATATAGCCAGTGCCAATGGTACTCCTACTACAATATTTATTAATGAAGGTATTGAAATTAATACTTCAACAAGACTAGTAGGTACTCAAGGAAAAACTAAAATAATAAACAGACTAAAAGCTATGGGTTACATAGAATAATAGAATAAAAAGGTGATATTTATGAAATTAACCATAAATATAAAAGAATTATTTAAAGGTATACTAATAATATGTTCTTACTTATTACTAACTAACATATTAGCTATACCTTTTATTTTTTTATATCAAGCAAATATTATTAATGAATCATTATTATATATATTAGTATACTTATTACTTACTATAATATTTATCTATATATATAGAAAAGACTTAATAAAAGACTTAAAAGACTTTAAAAAGAATTATAAACCTATTCTAAAAAAGACTCTTAAGTACTGGTTTATTGGTACTATAATTATGATTATATCTAGTAATATCATAAGTTATATAAATATACCAAGTAATACAAACCAATCTGCTAATATAGATTTATTTACTAAAATGCCTATAACAGAATGCTTACTAGCAATTCTATTTGCCCCTATTATAGAAGAACTAGTATTTAGAAGAAGTTTAAAAGATTATACTAATAATAAACATTTATATGCTTTCTCATCAGGACTATTATTTGCTTTAATACATATAACTTCCTCTATAACAAGTCTATCTGATATAATAATGTTAATATACTTAGTACCATATGCATCAGTTGGTATAGCATTAGGATACTCATACAAAGAAACAAACAACATAATAGGAAATATTACTATCCATTCATTCCATAATTTATTATCTCTATTAGAAATAGTAATTCTTATTATATTAGGAGGAACAATATGATAGAAGAAAAAAGAACTCGTTCTAAAAAATATGAACAACCTATAATAGAAGAACCCAAATCAATAAAACAAGAACCAATAAAAGAACACAAACTAAACCCTATATTAAAGAAAATACTAATTATCTTATTATCTCTTACTATAATAATAATTCTATATAGTTCTTTTATTGGTAATAAAATAATTGATATAAAAGAATATAAAGTAGAATCTTCTACTATACCAGACTCATTCCATGGTCTTAAAATTATTCAAATATCAGACATTCACTATGGTACAACCATTAACAAAAAACAACTAAATAAAATAATAAACCAAGTAAATGAATTAAAACCAGACATAATATTCTTTACAGGAGACTTACTAGACAAAAACATCACTTTAACAGAAGATACCAAAAATGAATTAATAGAATCTCTAAGTAACTTAGAATGTACTCTATATAAATATGCTATCTATGGAGATGAAGACCTAGAAAACACTTCATATCAAGAAATCATTGAATCAAGTAATTTCACTTTATTAGAAAACACATCTACTCTTCTATATTACAAAGATTCTACTCCTATTCAAATAACAGGCTACAATCCCATAATAACAAGTCCCAACTATACAATACTAACTAACTTAGTAGATGAACAAGATACTACCGACTACTACAAAATAGTCCTAGTACATGAACCAGATTCAATAGACAAATTCATTAATTATAAGCCAAACCTAGTACTTAGTGGTCATTCCTTAGGAGGATTAATCAAGATACCATACCTAAAACCTATCTTCCTACCTGAAAATAGTACTAAATACTACAAAGATCATTATAACTTAAACAATACTCAACTATATATTTCAAATGGTCTAGGTACATCAGGTATTAATGCTAGATTAAACAATCACCCATCTATAAGTTTATATCGTCTATCTAAGACAAAATAAAGGTACTATCAAATAGTACCTTTATTTATACACACTCAACATATGTATCAGATAAACATCTTAAACAACAAATACAATCTAAGCTCATTGTAAAAATAGAATTAGTTGTTGTATAAGGATATAAACTAGTTGTATCAGGATTATCTTGTAATACTCTAAATGTACAGCAATTACCTTCTATCTTCTCTACTCTAAATACATTAGAACATCCAGTAGTATCACTTTCACATGTTATAGTAGAATCTTTTTGTACAGGCATACTCCAAGGTACATTACCATTACCACAAGTATATAACATTACAGGTCTGGTATTACAAGCTAAACAAGTTGGACCACCACCAAGCATTGGTCTATCACATGAATCCAAACAACTATCACCACATACATTCTGTTGAAGAACCAATATAACACTTAGTATCTCAGCAATACAATTAGTATCTTTATCATTGCACATCTCATATCATCCTTTCCTATATATCTCACTATTAATTTATGTTTCTTTTGCAAAATAGTGTCATATACAAGGGACTTTTATTTTTTATTACTTTATAGTATAATAGATTAGCAGGTGATAAAATGGAATGGATACAATATCTAATTGTTATAGCAATACTAATTATAATAGCATTAGTAGTTATTAAACTTAATCAAAAAGATTTCTCATCAGAAGTAAATAAATTAATTAAATACTTAGGTGGTAAAGATAATATAATAAATGCCGAATGTAATATGTCTAGATTCAAGGTTATCCTAAAAGATATTACTAAAGTAGATAAACCTAGTATTCAAAAACTAGGAGCTAAAGGTATAGTAGAAATAGACAATCAATTAAAAATCATTTTTGGTAAAGATGCTAAACAATTAAAAGAATATATAAAAGATATTATAAACTAGATATTACACAACATAATATCTAGTTTTTTATTTCATAATCTAATATTTCATCAAAAAAAATCTTCTTATTATCAATATTAACAAAATAATTTCCAACACATAAAATTAACTTTTCATTCTTCTTACCATCCTTAGTAACAATATCTACATTAAGTCTATTAACATAACCTCTACTATCAAAACAACCTTTTAGTTTACTTAAATCCTTCTTCTTAACACTTCTCTCTCCATAAGCAACATCTACATTATTCTTAATAACTTTATCTATCTTATTAGCATATACACTTGGTAATTTCATATTATCCCTCCATTACTACTTAATTATATGTATAAACTTAATAATATTGACAATCATAATAATATGAAAAAATTATTAAATAATAAATATATAATCTTAATACCAATATTAATCCTAAATATAATAAGTTTATTCTATTTATCAAACACCTCTTACTTCATAAAACATATTATTTACCTAGTAATAAGTTACTTAATATGTTTTATATGTTCAAAAATTGG